>SLSM01000290.1 GCA_007130445.1 Trueperaceae bacterium
GCCGCACGCCGCGCGTCCGGAGCGCCGCGCGCCCGCGTGAACGCGTGCGCCCACCGAGCCTCCCCGAGCTGGGACGGCGTCAGAGCGACGGCGGCTGAGCAGGGCATGGGGGTCGGATCACGCGACGAGCGTGACCCGACCGCCCGCCCTCGACGCCCTCCACCCCTCGCCTGACCCATCCACCCACTCGGGAGACTCATGAACCAACGCACCTTCACCGGCATCCTCGTGGCCATCGCCGTCATCGCGGCGATCCTCTCCATCTGGCGCCCGTGGTCGGACGACCCGACCGGCACCCTGCGCCTCGGCCTCGACCTCCAAGGCGGCCTGCGCGTCGTCTTGCAGGCCGAGACGCCCGACCCCGAGATCGACGACCTCCTCGCCGCGCGCAACATCATCGAGAACCGCGTCAACGAGTTCGGCGTAGCCGAACCGCTGGTGCAGACCAGCGGTGGCGACCGCATCATCGTCGAGCTCCCCGGCCTGACCGCCGAGGACCAGCAGCGCGCGCTCGACCTGATCGGGCAGCAGGCGGTGCTCGAGTTCCGCCTCGTGCGCCCGCAGAGCCAGGGGCTGTCGACGTTCGACATGACCCTCGCCGACCTCGAGGACATCGCGTTCACCGGCGAGATCATCCGGACCGCGCGCGCCGACTTCGAACGCATCGGCGCCACCACGCTCGGCCCGGCGGTGTTCTTCGAGATCCGCGCCCAAGACACCCGCGCCTTCGGCGACTTCACGGGCAGCAACATCGGCCGGCGCATGGCGATCGTGCTGGACGACCAGATCCAGACCGCGCCCACGCTCAACTCGCGCATCTCCGACAGCGGTCAGATCACCGGCATCGGCTCGCTCGACGAGGCGTCGGACATCGCGCTGGTGCTGCGCTCGGGCTCGCTGCCGTTCAACCTGAACGTCGAGGAGATCCGCTCCATCGGCCCGACGCTGGGGCAGGACTCGATCAACGCCGGCCGGACCGCCGCGTTCATCGGCGGCGCGGCCGTCATCCTGTTCATCGTGGCGTTCTACGGCCCGCTCTTCGGCGGGGCGCTGTCGGTCGGCCTCGGCCTCGTGATGCTGTTCGTGTTCGGCCTGCTCGCCGGGCTGGGCGCGGCGCTCACCCTGCCCGGCCTGGCCGGCCTGGTGCTCACCATCGGCGCGGCGGTCGACGGCAACGTGATCAGCTTCGAGCGCGTGCGCGAGGAGCTCAGGGCCGGCAAGGGCCTGCGCGTCGCGTTGCGCAACGGCTTCGGCAACTCGCTCTCGGCGATCATCGACGCCAACGTCACCACCTTGCTGGCGGCCGCGGCGCTGTACCAGTACACCGCCGGCCCGGTGCGCGGCTTCGCGATCACCCTGGCGATCGGCATCGTGTCGGCCGTCTTCGTCAACACCGTCGTGGTGCCGTGGATGCTGCAGGTGGCCTCGCAGTACACCAAGAAGACCTTCATGCGCCCCGGCATGTTCTTCGAGCACCTGAAGTTCGTGAAGCACGCCCGCATCGCGCTGCCGCTCTCGGCCTTCCTGGCGCTCGCCTCGATCCTGCTGCTGACCTTCCTCGGCCTGCGCCTGTCGACCGACTTCACCGGCGGCCAGAGCGTGCTGCTGCGCGTGCCCGACGGCACGCAGGCGGCCGACGTGCGCGCGCTGCTCGACACGCCCGACTTCGAGCGCGTCTCGTCGAGCGCCACCGCGATCGTCGAGGTCGACGACCCCACCATCGCCGGGCAGCTGCTGTCGGTGCGCGTCGGCCTGACCGAGTCCGCCGAGGGCGCCGACACGTTCCCGACCCAGCTCGCGACCGCCGTCGGCGGCGAGGTGCTCTCGGCCGACTTCGTCGGACCCGCGATCGGCGCCGACCTGCGGCGCGGCGCGATCCTGGCCGTGCTCGTCGCGTTCGGGTTGATCCTGGTCTACACCTCGTGGCGCTTCTGGCCGAACTGGACGGTCGCGATAGGCACGGTGGTCGCCACCGTGCACGACGTCGGCCTGGTGCTGGGCTTCCTCGACCTGGTGCAGGCCGAGTTCAGCATCCCGGTGCTGGCCGCACTGTTGTTCGTGGTCGGCTACTCGCTGAACGACTCGATCGTGATCTCGGACCGCATCCGCGAGAACCTGGGCAAGGTGCGCGACCGCAGTTTCGCCGACATCGTCGACCTGTCGGTGAGCCAGACGCTCCCACGCACGGTGGTGACGTCGATGACCACGCTGCTCCCGGTGCTGGCGCTGTTCTTCTTCGGCGGCAGCGTGTTGCGCGACTTCTCGATGACGCTCCTGGTGGGCATCCTGGTGGGCGCGTACTCGAGCGTGTTCGTGCTCGCGCCGATCGTGGTGTACCTGGGGACGCTGCAACGGAAACGGCGCCGCGCGCGGCGATCGAGCACCGCGACCGCCTGAGGATGTGCGGAGGCGGTGTCGCCGCGTCGAGACCGCCTCCGCCATACGACCCAGACCGACCGTGCCCCCGGCGCTCGCTGCGTCCGGGGCACCGCCGTGTGGTCGCTCGACGGTCTCGTGGGGATCTCAGGTCGTGACGTGCACTTCCAAGCGCTTGCCGAGCGCCTGCGCCGCTCGCTCCAGGGTCGACAGCGTCACGGCAGGGTTGTCGGGGTCTCGGCGTCGCTACGGTCCCGCGTTCTCAGCCGCCGATGTCAGACCGCTCCACACGAACCATTGGAACTTCAACCGGCCCGGACTCCGCACCTCGGCTGGTCACACGACCAGGACGAGCCGGCTTTCGTCTTCGACGGCACCATCGAGCCGTGCGTCGTCGGTCACTGCCTCACTCGAGGTCGATCCGCAGCTGCCGCACCAGCCTGCCGTCCCACGACAGCACCGCGCGCCACTCGCCCGGCGTGACGTCGAGGCCCGGCGGCGTGTCGAGACGGACCTCGACGTCCAGCGAGTCGTCGTCGAACCAGACGCTCTCGGCCGCCCGCGCCGGACCGCTCGGGCCGAACCATTGGACCACCAACCAACCAGGTCTCGGCACCTCGGCTGCACGCATGATCAGGACGAGACGATGCTCGGCGTCGTCGACGAACTCGAGCCGCGCGTCGCCGTGCAGGCGGAAGGCGGGCTCAAACTCCAGGCGGTCGGTCGGGAGAGGCGGGATGAAGAGCGGCACGCAGGCGCTGCTCGCGGCGACGAGCAGCGCGAGCGCGACGACGACGGCGCGGGAACGGAGCGACGCCACCCGCTCCGGGCCTTCGGGTCGCGGCCTCGCGCGCAGCGGGCCGTCTCCGCGCGACATCAGGCGCCGCGCTCCGCCGCGAGCGCGACGGCGAGCAGCCACCACTCGCCCTCGCGCTCGCGGCGCACGAGCCGCAGCGAGGCGGGCACAGCCGCCTCGACGGCGCCCTCCTTGCCCGCCAGGATGCCGGTCAGGAAGGCGCGACCACCCGGCGCCAGCGCGCGGGCGTAGGCGTCCATGAACGCCACGTGCAGCTCGGCGAAGAGGTTCGCCACCAGCACGTCGACGCTCTGCGGCGCCGGCGGCGCGGCCGCGAAGTCGCTCACCTCGAAGCGCGCGCGCGAGCGGTTCAGGTCGGCGTTGGCGCGGGCGATCGGCAACGTGATCGGGTCGACGTCGACGCCCAGCGCGTCGGCGGCGCCGAGCCGATCGGCAGCGATGGCCAGCAGACCCGAGCCGGAGCCGACGTCGAGCACGCGTGCGCCACGCAGGTCGAGGCCGGGGTCGGCCAGGGCGGCGAGGGCCAGGCGCGTAGTCTCGTGGTGGCCGGTCCCGAAGGCCATGCCGGGGTCGAGCCACAGCACCGTCTGCCCCGAGCGGAGCACGGCCTGGCGGTGGGTGGGGGCCACCACGACGCTCCCGACGGTCACGGCATCCAGGCCCTCGAAGTAGGCGGCCACGTGGTCGCGCTCGTCGACGACCTCCCAACAGCCGCCGGGCGGGACGGTGGGCACAGCGTCGCTGGGCGTCTCGTTCGGCGCCGCACCGAAGTCGGCGGCGAAGACGGCCACGAGGTCGTCACCGTCTTCGAGCAGGGCCTCGCAACCGGCGTCCCACAGCGCCGCGCCGAGCGCGCCCTCGGCCTCGGCCACCCGACCGGGCAACCGGTAGGCGCTCGCCACGGGCGTTAGGCCGCGACGGCGGCGCGCTCGCCGTCGTCCTCGGTCACGATCTCGAAGCCGAGCGCGGCGCCCGCCTCCAGGTAGTACGCGATGTCGGCCGAGCGGGTCACGGCGCCCAGCGAGCGGCGGTCGAAGGCGCGGTTGGCGGTCATGATCATCGTCTCCGCCATGCAAGCGGGCACCTTGGCGGTGCCGAAGTGCAGGTCGATCACGGTGCGCATGTTGCCCGGCGGGCGCACCACGCCGCCGGGGATCACCTGCACGCCGGGCACGTCGCGCACGGACTCGTCGACGTCGGCGGGGCGGCCGATGTCGAACACCCACGCGCCGGGCTTGACGTGGTCGGCGAAGAGCACGGGGTTCGGGTCGCTGGTGGCCGTGAATACCAGGTCGGCCTCGGCGCAGTCCGCGACGTCGGTCGAGACGACGATCTCGAGCTCGGGGTGTTTGCGCTGCAAGGTGGCGGCGCTGCGCGCCAGGCGTTCCGCGTCGCGGCCGACCAGGATCAGCTTGGCGACCTCGCCCGCGATGGAGCGCGCCACGCCGAACGCGACCACGCCGTTGGCGCCGACCACCGCCGCGCAGGCCTGCGAGAGCGTGCCGCCGGAGGCGGCGAAGCGCTCGAGCAGCCCCGGCACGGCCGCCTTGACCGTGGCCGCGGTGTAGGCGCCGCCGTTCGTGACGGCGATCTCGGGCACGGCGTCCTGTACCCGCTGCCCCTTGTCGCCCACGGTGGACCAGAACGCGCCCAGCCCGAACGCCTCGGCGCCGAACTCGCGCGCCATGCGCGCACCCTGGATCGCCATGCGCTCCGCGACGTCGGGGTATGCGCGAATCTGGTCGGGGAGCATGGCACCGGTGATGAGCAGCACCCGCAGCTCACGACCGTCGGCCAGGAGGATGCCCGAGATCTCGCCCTGGGCCATCGGACGCATCAGCAACAGCGCACGCCGCAACCACGACTCGGGCAGCCAGCCCTTCGCCACCAGGTGGCCGGTGAGGCGCTGGGAGAGGGGCTGCCACAGGTCGTCGAGCGTGATGGGGTGGACCATGAACGCCGCGAGCACCACGTCGGGCCGCAGACCGAGCACCGCGGGGGGCTCGCCGAGGCGCGCCTCGGTGCCGTCGAGCACACGACCGAGCGCGGCCTTCTGGCGCCACAGACCGACCGCGGCCAGGAACGCCGTGGCGAACACTGCGGCGGGCGGAGCGCCCACTACGAGCAACGCGAGCGGCAGCGTCACCAGGCCCGCCGCGGTCGCGAGCGACACGAAGCGCGTCAGCGCCAGCAGGCCCGCGTACACCCAGATCGGCAGCGCCAGCAGCCACCAGGCGGCCGTCCCCGTCACCGCCAGGCCCGCCAGCAGGCCGAGCAGCACGCCGTTGCCGCGCCCACGCGGGGCGTCGAACCAGCGCAGCCAGGGCAAGGGGTGCAGGTGGCCGGCGTACACGCCGAGCGCGGCCCAGGGGTTCCCCTGGAACAGCGCCACCACGACCACGCCCTTGAGCATGTCGAGCACGAAGCTGGCGACCGCGACCTGCGGGCCCGCCACCCGCAACACGTTCTCGACGCCGAGCAGGTGCGGGTTCAGCTGGCGCGGGTGCAGGCCGGTGGCGCGGCGGACCAACAGGCCGCCGAGCGGCGCGCCACCGAGCAGGTAGGCGACGCCGAGCGCGATGACGGAGGCGACCACGGGATCCATGCGGGACATCCTACGACCTGCCGCGGGGCCGGGCGTCGCTCGGCGCGGCACGCGCGCCCGGCCGCAGCCGTCCGCAGCAGCCTCCGGGGGGCGCCACGGTGTAGCCTGACGCTCGTGGAGAGCCGTACCCCACCAGCCAACCTCGACGCCGAGAAGAGCGTCCTCGGCAGCGTCCTGCTCGACAACGACGTGTTCGCGTCGCTCGAGGGCACGATCCAGGCGGACCACTTCTACAAGGAGGGGCACCGCAAGATCTTCCGCGCCATGGACCGGCTCTACCGGCGTGGCGAACCGATGGACCTGGTCACCCTCACCGAGGAGCTGCGCCAGACCGGCGAGCTCGAGGGCGTCGGGTCGGTGCCGTACCTGATCGGCCTCGCCGACGCCGTGCCCACCGCTGCGTACGCCGAGTCGTACGCCAAGATCGTGACCGAGAAGTCGGTGCTGCGCGACCTGATCGGCGCCAGCGGCCAGATCATGCAGCGCGCCTACGAGCAGGCGGCACCGCTCGAGCAGGTGCTCGACGAGGCCGAGTCGGCGATCTTCGAGCTCGCCACCAGCAAGCGTCGTTCGTTCTTCGAGGCCATGCCGCAGCTGGTGACCGAGACGTTCCAGTACATCAACGAGCTGTTCGCCAACCCCGACCCGGTGTCGGGGCTGCGCATGGGCTTCAAGGAGCTCGACGGGCTGACCGCCGGCCTGCAGCGCTCATCGCTGAACGTGCTCGCCGCGCGCCCCTCGATGGGCAAGACCGCCTTCGCGCTCACCATCGCGCTCAACGCCGCACTGCGCGAGAAGAAGGCCGTCGGCATCTTCTCGCTCGAGATGTCGGGCGTGCAGCTCGTGACGCGCATGCTGTGCTCCGAGGCGCGCGTCGACATGAGCCGCGTGCGCTCCGGGCAGCTCTCCGAACGCGACTTCCAGCGCCTGGCCGACACGGCCGGCAAGATGTCGGAGGCCGCCGTCTTCATCGACGACAACGCCGACCTGACGGTGATGGAGCTGCGCTCGCGCGCGCGCCGGCTGATGGCCGAGCACGACCTCGGCCTGATCGTGATCGACTACCTGCAGCTGATGTCGGGCAGCCAGCGCAGCCAGAGCGAGAACCGCCAGCAGGAGATCAGCACCATCAGCCGTGGCCTGAAGGCGCTCGCGCGCGAGCTCGACGTGCCGGTGCTGGTGCTGTCGCAGCTGTCACGCGCTGTCGAGGCGCGGCCGAACAAGCGGCCGATGCTCTCGGACTTGCGCGAGTGCGTGGTGGGCGACACCCCGGTGGTGCTGGCCGACGGCCGCCGGGTGCCGATCCGCGACCTGGTCGGGACGACGCCGACGGTCCTGGCGATGGACGAGCGGCGGCGGATCGTGAGCGCGCAGAGCGACCTGGTGTGGGAGGTCGGCGTGCGGCCGGTGTTCGACATGGCGCTGGCGTCGGGCAGGCGTGTGCGTGCGACGGCGAAGCACCGCTGGTTCACCGACGAGGGGTGGCGCAGGCTCGGCGACATCGCGCCGGGCCAGCGAATCGCCGCTGCCTCGGTCGACCCGCAGCGCGCTCGCACCAGTGGCTCCGTGGGTGACCTGGGCTGGGACACGATCACCGCCATCGAGGGCGCCGGCGAGGCCCCCGTGTACGATCTGACGGTGCCGGGGCCGGCCTCGTGGCTCGCCGACGGCCTGGTCTCGCACAACTCGGGCGCGATCGAGCAGGACGCCGACCTGGTGATGTTCATCTACCGCGACGAGTACTACGACCCACACTCCGAGAAGCAGGGCATCGCCGAGGTCATCATCGGCAAGCAGCGCAACGGCCCGGTGGGGCACGTCGACCTGCAGTTCCACAACGCCCACGTGCGATTCAACGACCTGGCGCGCACCGGCGGGGACTGACGGTTCGGTAAGGCCACGCGGCCCGTCCGGCGCCGCCACGACCGGCGCACTGGTGCGCCCAGCATCGGCCGAACCCCGTCACACCCGTGTCTCACGGCTTTCTCATCGATCGGGCGCGCGCCATGCGCGATCGCGGTCGCGTTTCCACGGGCCTCCTCATCACCTCCCGATGTCGGGAGTGCCGACGGGTACGGGTATCAGTGCGAAATATTCACCCGTCATGCGCGTCCCCCGGTGGTACAGTCGTGCAGGTCCTCAGGGAGGAGTCACTATGGCCTCATCGCGCGATCGCTTCTCGCGCTTCTTCAGACCCAGGGTGGACGCTGTCGGGCTCGAGATCGGTACATCCGCGCTCAAGGTCGTGGAGCTCCGTCCCGGGAACCCGCCCAGCCTCGCAGCCCTCGCGTTTCGACCCATGCCGCCGGGGTTGGTGCAAGAAGACATGGTCGTCGACATCCCTGGGCTCGCCGCCGAGGTCAAGGCCCTCCTCGACGAGGCCGGCATACGCAAACGTCACGTGATCACCGCGGTCAGCAACCGCCAGGCGATCACCCGCAACATCATGGTCCCCAAGATGACCGTCAAGGAGCTCGAGGAGGCGATCAAGTGGGAGGCGGAGCGCTACATCCCCTTCCCGATCGACGAGGTCGAGCTCGACTTCTTCGTCCTCGACA
>SLSM01000102.1 GCA_007130445.1 Trueperaceae bacterium
GAGGGCGATCTTGACGATCCCCACCTCCTCGGCGGTGCTCTGCAGGGCGTCGAGGAAGGCCTCACCAGAGGTGCGGCCTTCCCACCAGAAGTTGTGGACGTGGGCGTCGAAGATGCGCATGTTCAGCGCGACGCCAGGAAGCGACGGACCTCGTCACCCATGCGGGCCAGCGCGTCGGCTGCGGACATCTCGCCGGTGTAGATCAGGGCGAGATGCGGCACCACGATGGTGCTCTCGATCTCGCGCCAGTCCGGGAAGTTGGGGGCCAGCTGGCCGTTGCCGGTCTCCTCGATGAACACGTGGCAGCTCACGGTCTCGGGGCAGGCCGAGACGAAGGCGTTGGCGACGTCGGGGTTGGCGTACGAGGCGGGCACGGCGACGCCGGTGCTGGCAAAGATCGACTGCCCCTCGGTGCCGGCCAGGAACTGCAGGAACGTCCAGGCCTCTTCGGGGTGCTGGCTGGTCGACGAGATGACGTAACCGGCGCCGCCGAGCGTGTTGGCGCGGATGCCGGTGGGGCCGGCCGGGAGCGGCGCGACGTCCCACGCGAATGCGGCGTCCATGAACGTGGGGATGCGCGCGGCGTTGGTCATCACCATCGCGACGCGGCCGGTGCTGAACAGCTCGGTGGTGCTGCCGAGCTGGGCCATCGCGTCGAAGCTGGGAACGGAGCCGTCCTCGAGGATCATGTCGGCGATGAACTGGATCGCCTGCACGCCCTCGGGCGAGTCCATCAGGAACTCGGTCGGCGCCAGCGGGTTGTCGAACAGGGCGCCGCCGTTCTGGTAGACCCATTGCGGGTAGCGGTTCTTCTCGAGCGCGAGACCGTACTGCGTGGCGCGACCGCGCTCGTCGCGGACCGTGAGCGCCTGGGCGGCGGCGCGGATGTCGTCCCAACGCCACTCCGCGCTCGGGTACGCCATACCGGCGGCGTCGAAGAGGTCCTTGTTGAAGTAGAGGACGTTGGTGTCGTTGTCGCGCGCGAAGCCGAACGACTGGCCGTCGTAGCTGAAGACCGTCAGCAAACCCTCGAGGTACGTGCTCGTGTCGAAGCCGTCACGCTCGACCCACTCGTCGAGCGGGGCGAGCACGCCGCGCGAAGCGTAGGAGGGGATGTTGTTCAGGAACATCACGTCGGGCGCGGTCCCGCCGGCCATCTGGGTCTGGATGCGGTCGAAGTAGCTCCCCCAGGGTGCGTGCTGGACGTCGATGCGGATGTCGTCCTGGGCCGCGTGGAAGGCCTCGATGACCTCATAGTTCGGCGGCAGTTCACCGGGATCGCCCCAGAACGACCAGACGATCGTGGTCTGGGCGTGCGCGAAGGCGAGGGCCGCGGCGAGAGCGGCGGCGAGTGCGATGCGGGTCAAACGTTCGGTCATGGTTCCTCCAAGGGAGTGGCGTGCGTGGTGGCGAGGGGGGTGACGGGTAGGGGGTGATGGTGGCGTGGGTTCGAGCGTTGCGGACCTCCTTCCATCCAGCGCCTCACGTCGCGTGCCGGTTCGAGCGCGGTCGCCACGGCGCCGGTCAGACCGGCGTCGTCACCGAGTTGGGCGACACGGACGTCGATGTCGAATCCTGCGAGGCGCGCCACGTCGGCGCGGATGCGGTCGATGAAGGGTGCACAGCGCAGTCCGATGCCGCCACCGAGGACGATGCGGCGCGGGTCGAGCAGGGTCACCACCGCGACCAGCGCCCAGGCGAGGTCGGCCCGGAAGCGTTCGATCGCGCTCCTGCCGGGGTCGAGCCCCGCGTCGGCCTGCCGGAACGCGGTCTCCGGGTCGCCATCACCACCCACGGCGAGCGAGTGGGCACGGACCCCGCGGCCCGAGAGCGCGTCTTCGAGGACGGAGCCGCTCCCGGGCGGGTACGGCAGGAGGCCGAGCTCGCCGGCCCGCCCACCGACGCCGTGGTGCACGACGCCGGCGACGACCACACCGAGGCCGAGGCCGGTGCCGATGCTGACGTAGACGAGGTCGTCGACGCCGCGACCGGCGCCGTGCTCCAACTCGCCACGCGTGGCGGCGTTGACGTCGTTGAGCACGTTGACTGGGCGTCCGAGCGCAGCGTCGAGGCGGTCGAGGAAGCCGTCGGCCTCGAGGGCCGGGAGGTTGGGCGCGATGGCGACCCGCCGCCGCGCAGCGTCGACGACGCCGGGCGTCCCGATCGCGACCTCGAGGACGGGTGCCCCACCGGCGCGGGCGTCGACGAGGCGCTCGACGACGCCGGCGAGCTGTGCGAGCAGCGCGTCGGCCGAGCCCGCCGCGGTGGCCGCTCGGTGGCTCGCGACGACGGTGCCGTCGAGGTCGGCCAGGACGGCCCGGGTGGTGGTGCCGCCGACGTCCATCCCGACCACGTAGCCCGCGGAAGGGTTGAAGGCGACGAGCCGACCCGGCCGGCCGGTGCCGCTCGCGCCGTGACCCCGCTCTTCGACCAGGCCCAAGCCGAGCAGCGTCTCCACGTCGGACGCGACCGTCGGCTTGCTGACGCTGCAGCGCCGGGCGATCTCGGCGCGCGACATCGGCCCTTCGACTCTCAACAGGTTGAGTACGTCCTGCTCACGCACGGTGCTCCCTCGGCGAGACTTCGTAAGCGCGTCTTACTAATGTATGCCTCCAGTGTACTCGACCGATGGGCGCCGGGACAAGCGGTGCGCGCCAACCCGCCCCGAGCTGCGCCGCGCGGACGTCCGGGAACCCGCTCCCCATGCTGCCGACAGCGCCTGCCCGAGCGGCCGGCTCGATGTTCGACCACGGCGTGGTCGAGAGTCGCCCACGTCATGGGCTCCCGATCTCGACCGGCTGCGGCGTCGAGCTGCGCTGGGTCTCGGTCACCCGACGGGACTGGGCGCATCGAGGCTCCTTCCGGTACGCAGTTGGTTCCGACGTTTGCGAGGCGCTGTCGCACCGTGCATAATCGGCCGTGCCGGCAACGGCTCGAGGAGGGCGGTCGAGCCTGGTGACCTACGATGCATCGCTCGTCAACCGAATCCTGAACGATGCTCGCGCCGAGGTGCTGAGCGAACTCGAGCGCCTGTTCGCGTCCCATCGCCAGACTGGCTACGGGCCGCTGTACGACCTCCTCGCCGAGTACCCGTTCCGCGAGGGCAAGGGGTTGCGGCCCGCCATCTGTTTCGCGGCGTGCCGGGCCGCCGGCGGCCGTACCGAGCAAGCCCGCCTGTCGGCGACGGCGCTGGAGCTCTTCCACAACGCCTTCTTGCTGCACGACGACGTCGAGGACGGCTCCGAGTACCGACGCGGCGAGGCGACGATGCTGCGCGCGCGTGGCGCTCCGATCGCCATCAACGTTGGTGACGCCACCAACGTGCTCGCGATGGGGCCGCTGCTCCAGAACGCCGAGGCCATCGGCGTGCGCAAGGCCCTGCTGATCTTCCGAGAAGTGGAACGCATGGCCCGCGAGTCGGTCGAGGGCCAAGCCATCGAACTCGGCTGGATCGCCGAGCAGCGCTTCGACCTCGACGAGAGCGACTACGTCACCATGGCCTACAAGAAGACGTGTTGGTACACGGTGATCGCTCCGCTGCGCATCGGGGTCATCTGTGGCAGTCCGCCCGGTCCGGAGGCGCCGCTGACCGACGAACTCGTCGGCCTGATCCAGCTCGGCTTCCTGGCCGGCATAGCGTTCCAGATCCACGACGACCTGCTCAACCTCGAAGCCGAAGAGGGCGTGTACGGCAAGGAGACGGCGGGCGACTTGTGGGAGGGGAAGCGCACCGTCATGCTCCTCCACTTCCTGCGCCATGCCGGGCCGCGCCAGCACACGCGAGCGCTCCGGCTGCTGCGCACGCCCAGGTCGGCCAAGTCCGCAGATGAGGTGACGTGGCTCCTGCGCGCGATGCGGCGCGCGGGCTCGATCCGTCACGGGCGCGACGTCGCGCTCGAGTACACCGAGCGTGCGCTAGCCACCGAAGAGCGTGTGCTAGCGTTCCTGGATCGAAGTGACGATCGCCGTTTCCTGACCGAGATGCTTCGATACGTGATCGAGCGTGTGAAGTGAGGAGGACCGCCATGAACGTGACGAACGACCCCAGCGAACAGATGCCGGATGGGCCCGCACGAGACCTGATGCGGCTTCAAGTCGACTTTCACGCTCGCTTGGCCGAGGAGACCACGCGCTACCTGCGACGCCTGCAAGCGATGCTCTCGCCTGCAGCACCCGGCACCGTGGTCCGCTCGGACGGCGCCGAGTGCCTCGGCGCAGCTGGCCGACCAGGGGACACCGTCACGCTTCGCGTCGACGTGGAGAACCGACAGGCATCGCATTGCATGGTCACGCCGATGCTGTCCGTCCTCGCTGACGACGGCGGCACCACGTGGTTCCCGGACGCCGACCTCGTCCCGGCGTCGGCACTCCTCGCTCCGAACGAGAAGCGCGTGCTCGAGGTGCACCTGCCGCTCCCGGAGGACGTGCCACCGGGGTCGTTCCGCGGCGTGCTCATCCTGCTCGGCTTCCGCGCGAGCGGCATCCCCGTCCTCATCGACGTGACCCCCGATGGTCGCAAGAAGCCGCGCGCGACGCCCGCCGACGAGCCACAGGGTGCTCCGACCAAGGCCTCTCGTAAGGACGGTTCCGGCAAGTCCGACGACCCGGCCTGATGCCTCCCGATCCAGTGCGGTTGCGCCTCGTCGACGACGCCGGGGTCGGCGATCGCACGACGGTCTCGCTGTTGGCATCGCTGGTGGCGCGCTTGACCGCGCTGCGCACGGTCACGGGTGCCGAGGCGGTGGGCTCGATGATGGCCGGATTGGCGCAACTCGGACGTGAGGTGGCGCGAACGGCCGACGGAGCGCGCATGCGCGACGCCATCGAGAAGACCGTCGCCGCCCACGGCGAGGCGATCTGGACCGCGCTCTCGCTCGATCACCTCGCCGACACGCTGCCCACGCCGATCCTCGATCACCTCCGCAACGACATCGCGCTGCTCACCGCAGACGACCTGGAAGAGATCTTGGACCGACCCTTGCCGGCAGCGTCGCCGGGAGGCGGCGCCCCCGAAGCGCTGGAACACGGCGATGGGGATCAGGTGTTCCGGATGTTCTGCGATTACCTCGTCGGCGTGTGGGCGTTGAGCTTCGAGGTGCACCGGGCGGTCGAGGTGCTGGTTGCCGATTCGCTGATGCCCGCCGGTACGGTGCGTCCCGGAGCGACCGCGACAGGCGACGGCGGCCCCGTGCTCCGATGATCGCGTACGACCCGCTGCGCCCCCCGAGCGTGTTCGATCCCAGCGCCGCCGCCTACAAGGAGTGGCTCCACCTCAACCTGTTCGACCACGGCAACGCCGTCGTCGGGGTCGTCAACGTGTCGCTCCACGGGGATCCGCGCAGCCCGCAAGCCCTGAGCGTGCTGGCCGTGTTGATCCACCGCACGGGTCACGGGTGGGTTGGCGGAGCCGAGGTCCATGGGCCCGACGAGACGCGCATGGGCACATCGATGATCACCGTTCCCGACGGCGCGTTCGCCGTCGACCATGCGGCCGGTGCCGTCTTCGCGGATGCTCGCCTCACCGACCTGGGTGTGTCCGTACGGCTCGAGGCGCGAGCCGTGGGGCCGAGCCGCGCCATCGAGCGCCCGGTCCCCATCGGAGGCGGCTGGCTCTCGTGGTACGTCGTTCCCAGGCTGACAGTCACCGGCCACGTGCAGGTCGGCGACGAGCGGCACGCACTCGCGAATGCGACCGCCTATCACGACCACAACTGGGGCCGCTGGCACTGGGGCGACGACGTCGCATGGGACTGGGCCACGTTCCACGCGACCCAGGACGACCTCACCGTCGTGTTCGCGCGCTCGTGCGACCGGGCGCGCACCCGGCTCGGTCGGGCGTGGCTGTTGGTGCGATCGCCCGAAGGGGAGCGTCGCTTCCCGGCCTCCTCCGTCGAGGTCGAGAGCGACGCGTGGGTGGCTGGCCGCGCGCACCGCATCCCTGGCGCGATGGCGGCGCTCCACCAAGACCGGTCGCGGCCGCTCATGCCCACACGGTTCCGGCTCGCCGCACGACATGCCGGCGATCGTGTGGAGCTCGAGTTCGCAGCCGAGTCCGTCGGTCAGATCATCAACGCCGACCCGGTGAAGCGTGGGTACGGCTTCATCCACGAACTCGCCGGGCGGTTCACGGCCCGCGGCGTCCTCTCCGACCGTGCCTTCGAGGTCGACGGGCTCGGGATCGTCGAACGTGTCGACTGAGCCCCGCACGCTCGCTGGGTACGTGGTCGAACTCGTCGACCGCCTGGACGCTGGCGATCCCGCGGCCGGGCGCCGTTTGCGCCGCGTCGTCGCTGGCCGGCGCGCCCGCATCCAGGTCGGGGACGAGGCCGTCGTCGTCGACTTCAGCGACGGTCAGCTGCGTGTGATGGACGCCGGGACGTGTCGGGAGCGGGTCGACGGAGACGGCGTCACCGATCGAGCAACGGTCATCGACCTGCTGGACGCCCGAACGGACGTGACGGCGTGCATCCTGAACGGCCGTATCCAGGTGCGCGGGGCGTGGCACGACGTGGCGGACATGTTCCTGGCCATCGAGATCGTCCTCGATGCCACACCGCGCGTTCCCGCGTTGCGGCGTCTCGCCCGAGAGTACCGGGACCAGGTGCGGCCGCTCCTGACAGCCGAGCGCCTGCGTGGTACCGCGGCAGGGGGGTACCGCTGGCCACCGCACGCCGTCGACGACACCGAACGCGCCCTCCTGTCCAGCCTCGGCCTGCTCCCTCCGGGTGGCGACGGTGGGACTTCTCCCTGACGCCCCTGCGTGACGACCCTGACGAGTCGGATCGCACGTCAGAGGCGCACCCAGAGGCCGCTGGCGGCGCCGTGCAGGGCCGCGTCGACCACCCGCTGGACCTCGTAGCCGTCTGTGAAGTCCGGGCTCGCCGGGCCGATGCCCAACACCGCGTCGACGAAGGCTCGGGCGCCTGCGGAGTGGACGTCGAGGATCGTGAAGGGCTGCGACGGATCGACGCCACCCCAGTACGCCTCCGGAACGGGCAGCACCTCCAGGACCCCGCCCGCGCCGCGTGCGCCACGGATCGTGCACCCCGCTCGCTCGCCGCCCATCACGACGTCGACCTCGAGGGTGCCGTCGGACCCGTAGAGCCGAACCTCCTGCACGAAGGCACGCTCACCCAGATGCGACACCGCGCTCGCGTGCAGCAGTCCGCTCGCGCCGCCGACGAAGTCGAGCAGCAACGATGCGGAGTCGTTGGCAGGCTCGAGGCGACCACCGTCTGCACCCGGTCGCTGCACCACCACCCCGAGGCGTGATGCCACACCGCTCACGTCCCCGACCAACCAGCGCGCCAGGTCGATGAGGTGGCTGCCCAGGTCACCAAGCACACCGCTCGCGCGCGCGGCGTCGAACCGCCAACCGTACGCAGGTTGCCGCCCGTGGGCCATGACGAATCGCAACTCAGCATGGTGGCACGCCCCGATGAACCCGTCGCGCATCAGGTCGCAGACGTAGCGGTAGTAGGGCATCCAGCGGTACGTGAACATCACCATGTGCACGACGCCAGCGGCGACCGCTCGATCACGCATCTCACGCGCCTGCGTCTCCGTCGACGCCAGCGGCTTCTCACAGAGGACGTGCAAGCCGCGGTCGATCGCGGCGACCGTGACGGGGTGGTGCAGATCGTCGGGGAGCGCTACCACCACGGCATCGAGGTCGGCTTCGGCGATCAGCTCGTACGGGTCGTGGAACACGTCGCGTATGCCGAACTCGTCGGCGAAGGCCCTCGTCCGGTCGACGTCGCGTCCGCACACCGCAGCGACATCCGCTCGCGGGTGCGCCGCCAACGGAAGCGCGAACGCGAACCTGCTCCACCAACTCGTGCCGATCAACCCGACGCGCACGCTTCGGGAGGCGAACCGCCCCCTCGACAATGCCCCACCTTCCTCGGTCGTGTCCATGCGGGATCGTAGCAGTTCCACCGAAGCGCGTCGATCGCCAGGCTCATGGGTGCCCTGTACGGCGGCTCGTTCACCGACACCCACGTCGAGTACCGCACGATCCTCGCCGACGGGTCTCGGTGCCGATCCTCGGCATCGACGAGATCGATGGCGAGTCCATCACGTTCGGTCGTATCGACTTCGACGTGGGCACGATGATGCGGCACCTGGGCCATGCAGCGTGACGGGCATCACCCGAACCCCGCCTGGGTAGGCCGATCATTCGATTCCGCCGCGGGCGCGGCGGCGCACCCGACGACCGGACCACGTGACGACGTGCGCTCCAGCAGCGACGTGCTGGAGCGCGTCCTCGTGGGCATGCACCCGTCGGCACGTATCGGCGTCACCGCGTCCGTTCCGTCCGCTA
>SLSM01000160.1 GCA_007130445.1 Trueperaceae bacterium
CAGGTGGTGGGTCGCGTAGACGACCGCGCAGCCGTCGTTCGCGAGCCGCTTCACGGCCGCCAGCAGCTCGCCGCGCGACACGACGTCCGCGCCCACCGTCGGCTCGTCCAGGAAGAGCAGCTTCGCGCCGTGCAACAGCGCGAGGGCCGTGTGCAAGCGCCGCTTCTGCCCGCCCGACAGGGTGCCCGCACGCCGGCTCAGCAGGTCGTGCAGCGACAGCGCCTCGGCGACCTCGGCGATCGTGCGACGCAGCGCGCTGCCCCGGACCCCGTTGAGGCCGCCGAAGCACTCGAGGTTGGCTCGGACGGAGAGCGTCGGGTAGATGCCCAGGTCCTGCGGAGCGACACCGATCCGACTGCGGATGCGGCGCATGTCGCGAAACGCGTCGAGGCCATCGATGCGCACGCTGCCGCCATCGGCCGCGCACAACCCCGCCGCGATCGAGACCAGCGTGGTCTTGCCCGCGCCGTTGCGGCCGAGCAGGCCGCAGATCTCACCGGGCCGCACGTCGAGGTCGAGCCCCCGCAACACCTCGAGGCGCCCGTACGACTTCCTCAGTCCTCGAACCTGCAGCACCGGAGCCTCCCTCGGCCTCTCGGCCAGGCATGTCTGCGACGCTCAGAAACCCATCTCGGCCAACCAGGTCGCGAGCGCCTGTTGACGGGCGTCGACGTCGTCGCACGCGGCGTCGTATCGGCCAGCCTCATGCGCTCCCGCGATCTTGCCGTCGAAGATGAACAGCACCCGCTCTGCCTTGGTCGCCACCCTGACGTCGTGGGTGACGAGAACGACGGTCGTTCCGGTGCGATGCACGTCCGCGAGCAGGTCCATGATCTCGCCGGCCGACGTCGAGTTCAGGGCCCCGGTCGGTTCGTCTCCGAAGATGACCTTCGGATCGCCCATCAGCGCACGGCAGATTCCCACCCGCTGCAGCTGCCCGCCCGACGCCTGGCCCACGCCACGCGTCTCCAGTTCCTCGATGCCCGCCATCTTCATCAGCGCCCGGGCCTTCTCGTTGATCTGGAGGGCGCTCAGCGTGCCATCGCGCACGGAGGGGAGGATGACGTTGTCGAGCACGTTCAGGTTCTTCAGCAGGGTGGGCTGCTGGAACACGAAGCCCATCTTCTTCCGGCGCACGTCCGCCAAGGCGTCGTCGCCGAGCCGGGAGAGGTCCTCACCGTCGAACACGACGCTGCCGCTGTCCACGCTGTCCATGCCGCTGAGCGCGAACAGCAACGTGGTCTTCCCCGAACCCGAGGGGCCCATGATCGCCACGAACTCACCCGCGCCGATGTCGACGGAGACGCCGTCGAGGACGTTGCGCCTCTCCCTACCCACGCCGAAGGACTTGACGATGCTGTCACTGACGATGATCTTGTCCATGGCTCACTCCCGGATGCTCTCGGAGACTCGGATCGTGCCTGCGTCCAACGTTCCGAACACCGTGGCCAACAGCACCGAGAGCGCCATCAGTGCGGGAGCGATCAGATACGCCTCGAGCGGGTCGACGACGAACGCGAACGACGAGGCTCCGAACGCGCCGATCACGGCGCCGGCCAGGGACTCCCCGAGCGTGTTCGCGAGGAGCGTACCGAGCACGACGCCGAGGGCGAGCACGAACACCGATCGCACCAGGTACTGCGTCTTGATGTCCGACGCCGTGAACCCGAGCGACTTCAACACGGCGATCGCGTAGCGATCCTTGGCGATCAGCATGCGCATGAACAGCAACGTGATCAGCGCCGAGATGACGAGCGAGATGCCGACGGCCGCGTACGAAGCCGTCCCGACGGCACGGAGGGTCGGTCCGTAGGTCTGCGCGACGAAGTCGTCCATCGCCGAGACCTTGGCGAAGTCGAACCGGGCGCCGTACTGCGCGGCCTTCGCGCTCGCCAGGGAGGCATCCGTGAGCTCGACACCGACCACGCTCCACATGGTGGCCGCCCCATCGTCGGTGAAGGTGGCCTTGGCCGTCTTGCCGCCGTTGGTCACGTCGGAGTAGATCCCGCTCACCGTGAGATCCCTCGCCTGCCCCCCGACCATCACCTGGAGGACGTCCCCCACGCCCGTCCCCAGATCGCCGGCGCTCAGCGCCGAGAGCGCGATGTCGTGGTCGCCGGTGGGCGCGCGCCCCGAGGCGTAGGTCAGGGGGAAGACCGAGTGGTCGCCCAGTTCGACTACGATCCGGACCTCCGAGCCGTCGCTGGAGCGCGCCTCGAACGCCTTGGTGGTCAGCACCACGAAAGCGGACACGGCGTCGTCGCCCTCGAGCGCCGCGGCGATCTCCGCCGTCCGGTCGGCGATGCGGTCGGTCTGCTGCACGTCGAAGCGCAGATCGGTCTCACCGACCCCCATGTAGGTGATGAAGCTCTTCGACGAGATGGTGTGGTGCAAGGACCGCGGCATGATGATGATGAACGCCGTCAACACGAGCACGATGAGCATGGTCGCGAAGAGCTTCCGCCGGACGAGGACGTCCTTCAGCCCGAGGAAGGCGTTGGCGCCCAGCCGCTGGTTGGTGCTGAGCCGGACGCGTCGGCCCCCGCTGGGTGCTTCCTGCGAGACGCCGAAGCGGATGGCCTCCGCCGCCGGGATCCGGTGGAAGCGGCCCAACGCCAGGTACACGAAGGCGGTGATCGCCAGGAACACGGTCGCGACGCCGAGCAGGCCCAGGAACGGCGCCCACGAAGCGCTGTCGCTCTCGCCCATGTACAGGCGGATGTTCGCGAGGAGCGGCTCCTGGAGGGAGAACGAGAGAGCGTATCCGAGCGCGCACCCGACGGCCGCGACGAAGGCGTACTTCGCCAGGTAGATGCGTTTGATGTCGCCGACGCGCATCCCGATGGACTTCATCACGCCGATCTCGCGGTAGTCGTCCTCGATCTTCGCCTGCAGCGTGAAGCGGATGCACAAGAACGCGATGGCGATCACCAGCACGCTGATCAGGAGGATCACCGCGATCATCAACCCGTCGGACAGACCGTTGATCAACCTGAAGAGCGGATACGTGAGCGTCGGCCCGTTCGCCTCGAGTCCGGCTGCGACGTAGGCGGCCTGGAACGCACCCAGCGCGGCCAGGTCGTGGAGTCTGAACTCGATCAGGTACTCCATGCTGCCGAACGGTTCGATGTCCGCGAAGTCGTCGCGGCTCACCAGGAACCGCTTCGACGACGAGAGCAGCGGTTGCATCTGCGAGTCGCGCAGCGGCCCCGCGATCGTCAAGGGCGTGCCGGCCACGCGCACCGTGTCGCCGACCCGAGCGGTGCCGTCCTGCATGTAGGTGATGGGGACGTAGATGTGCCCGTCGGACGGCGCGATGACGTTGCCGTCGAGGTCGAGGAGGAAGTCGAAGCGCTCGCTCTGCACCGAGAGCCCGTTGTCCTGGACGCTGGCGGCGAGCGAGCCGCCGGCGAACACGAACTGCGAGCCGTCTAGGTTGAGGAACTCGAGCACCTGGAAGTCCGCCACGGCGTCGTTCCCGTCCGCGAACGCCGCGAGCCGCTCGCGGTCCAAGTGGCCCGCGTGCATCTGCATGAAGTGCGGCGTCTTCGCTCGAGTCATCATGGTGTCGATCGCGCCCGCGAGGTTGACGACGAGCGTCGCCGCCAGCGCCACGAGCAGCGCTGCCGCGGCGACGAACAGCATGGTGGTCAACGTCACCGCCGTGCTCCGGAGCACGTCGTTCCGGATCAGCCGGTACAGCATCCCCATCAGCGACCCTCCCCGGTGGCGGCCTTGATCTCGGCGAGCAACCGGGCGTACTCCGCCGGCCGTTCGACGTTCGCGCGGTGGCCCGACCCCTCGAACACCACCCAGTGCTTCTCGGGCGCCTGCAGCGACTCGAACCAGGCCCGCGCCGGCTCGACCCGGCCGCGTGCCTCGTGCGCTCCCATGACGAGCCACACGGGCACCTCGAGCGCCGGCACCACCCGCCTGAGGTCGAGCTCCTGCACCTGCGGATACAGACGAGCGTAGGTGTCGGCGAGGCCGCGGATCGCTCCGAGGCTCTCCATCACGCTGAACTCGGGACCCCAGATGGTCGCGGTCATCTCGGTGCTCCCGTCGAACTCGGGGTACGGGTTGAGCTGACGCTCGGGGCCCACGATGACCGGATACGAGCCGATCAGGTCGGCGTAGGGTGGCGGCCCCATCGCCTCGAGCCGCTCGACGAGCGCGGTGTCGCCACGCGAGCGCGCCCACGCCAACGTGTCTTGGAAGAACAGCCGGTCGGTCTCGCGGATGTCGACCATCTGACCCGTCCCGATGAGCGCGTGGTAGAGATCGGGTCTGCGCTGCACGGCCAGCGTAGCTGGGATCGTTCCCCACGACTGCCCGGCGACGTAGATGCGCTCATGATCGAAGCGAGCCGCCAGGTACTCCGTCACCTCGATCGTGTCCGCGACCACCTGCTCGAGCGTCAACGTCGCCGCGGGATCGAGGGCCGGATACGACTTGCCGCTGCCTCGCTGGTCCCAGGTCGCCACCACGAAGTGCTGCTCCAGGCCCGTATCGAGCCGCATGGCGCCGATGTCCGTGCCCCCTGGGCCGCCCGCCAGGTGCAGTAGCACCGGCAGCGAGGTGCTGCGCCCGCGGATCATGATCGCCTGCGACTTCCCGCCGATCACGGTGGTCGTGAGCTCGGCGACGCTGCCCGGCACGACGCTGCCGTCGGCGCCCAGGATGGGTGCGGTCGTGGCAGGTCGCGCGACCACCACGCCGACGGCCGTGAGGACGACGGCGAGCGTAGACGCTGCGATCCAGCCGCCGGCGGCGAGCGGGGGCGAGACCGGGACGCCGAGCCGTGGGGCCACGGCGAGGCCGAGCAGACCCCCGAGCACCATCGGTGCCACGGCCAGGATGCCGTGGGGCACCCTCCCGAGCAGGAAGGAGAGCACGTGGAGGAGGCCGAACGAGGCCGGGGCGTCGACGGTCGGGCCCCATGCGCCCATGCGGGCCAGCTCGAAGACGGCGACGAGTGCTGCGGGCGCCAGCACGAGCGCCCAGCGGCTGCCGGTCACGGCCGACACGATCAGACCGACGGCGAGGGCGACGACCATCGTCACGAGCGCCTGTTGGGCGGTGACGGGGCCGCGCGGCGTGAGCAGCGCGCTGAGCAGCGCGAACGCCAGCACGCTCACGCCCGCGATCGTCAGGGTCACGGGCCGACTGGTCATGGTCACGAACATCGACCTGCCTCTCTCGACGGGCGAGGGGCGCATCCATGACCGCGTCACGATGTCCGTCAACCGTTCAGGTTATGTGCTCCACACCGCCGGCGGCAGTGCCTTTCGTCCCGAACGTTCGCCCGCACGCTCGAGGACGCGGCGCCGAGCCGTTCCGCGGAGCGATCCCGCCGCGTCGACTCCAGTAGGCGCTAGGCCTGCACGCACGTGGCGCACCCACGGGCCGATCACGTCGGCGCTCATCAAGGAGGAGACGAGGCGCACGTGTCCCACTCGCACGGTGGTAGATTAGTTCGGAGAACCACCCATGCCCTCGGTCGAGCGTGCAGACCATCGCCTTCGAAGTCAAACGCGCAGCTCCGCGAGTTCGGTGCGTGCCCGAAAGGTGGTTCGGACCATGCTGGCCGTCGTCGGCACTCCGATCGTTATCGCCCTGGCCGCCGTCGCCCTCCTCCTGCTGTGGAGCCGCGGCGAGCCGTCGCGCGTCGTCGACGCGGTGGGACGACCCGTGGTCGGCAGCCTGTCGGAGAAGGTGTTCGTCGACATCAACGGCGTGAGGCAGGGGATGTTCATCGTGAGCCGGGACACCACGAACCCGGTGCTCCTGTTCCTGCACGGCGGGCCCGGAATGCCCGAGTGCTTCCTCGCCGAACGCTACCCGCCCGGCTTGGAGCAAGACTTCACGGTGGTGTGGTGGGACCAGCGCGGCGCGGGCCTCTCGTACCGCGCCGACATCGACCCGGCCACGATGACCGTGGACCAGATCGTGGCCGACACACTCGCGGTCACCGACTACCTCCGCGACCGCTTCGGGCACGACAAGGTCTACCTCGTGGGGCACTCCGGTGGCAGTTTCATCGGCATCCTGGCCGCGGCACGCGCACCGGAGTCGTTCCACGCGTACGTCGGCGTGGCGCAGATGTCGCACCAACTCGCGTCCGAGATGGCGTCGTACGACTTCATGCTGGAGCGCTACCGAGAGGCCGGCGACGCCGCGATGGTGCGGCGGCTGGAGGCGTCGCCACCCACGGCGACGGGCCCGCTGCCCGCGGGGTACCTAGCCGTCCGGGACGCCGCCATGCACGGCCTGGGGGTCGGCACGACGCGGGAGATGCGCTCGGTCGTCACGGGCATCTTCGTGCCGTCGTTGCTGAGCCGCTCGTACACGATGGCGGAGAAGGTGGACCTGTGGCGGGGCAAGGCGTTCTCTTCGCGGCTGCTGCGCGACGCGATGTTCGCGACGGACCTGACGCGCAGCGTCACGGCGCTCGAGCTGCCCGTCTACTTCGTCCACGGCCAGTACGACCACACCGTGTCCTACGCCGGCGCCCGGTCGTTCCTCGAGGCGCTCGAGGCGCCGGTGAAGGGGTTCTACACCTTCGACCACTCCGCCCACAGCCCCCTCTTCGAGGAGCCCGAGCGGCTGCGGACGATCCTCCGCGACGACGTGCTGGCCGGAGCGAACGCTCTGGCCGACGAGCGATGAACCGCGGCGACGGTGCCGCGCCGCCGGGGCACGCCGCCGACCTCCACCCGGACCTGCGCAGCGCGCGCCTCGCCGCCCTGCCGTTCCACTGGCGCTGGGCGCTGCCGCTGTGGCGCCTCGGGACGCGGCTGGCGCCATCGACGCTGGGGTCCGGCGTCGAGGCACGTGAGCACGCCGAGGCCGGCGTCCGCGTCCGCGAGTACCGACCGCTCGAAGGCGGGTCAGGTGCGGCGCTGCTGTGGCTACACGGTGGCGGTCTGATCATGGGCGCGCCGCGCATGGACGACGCACGTTGTGGCGCGTGGGCGCGCGACCTCGGGCTGGTCGTCGTGTCCGTGGCCTACCGGCTGGCGCCGGAGCACCCCTTCCCGGCCGCGCTCGACGACGCCCACCGCGCGTGGTCCTGGCTCCTTGGTTCGGCGGGGGCGTTGGGCGTCGACCCGGCGCGCGTCGCCATCGGGGGGGCGAGCGCCGGTGGGGGTCTCGCGGCCTGCCTGGCGCAGCGGCTGCGGGACGAGGGCGGCACCCAGCCGGCGGCGCAGCTGCTGGTGTACCCCATGCTGGACGACCGCACGGCGGCGCGCCACGAGCTCGACGAGGCGGGCCACCTCGTGTGGCACAACCGCAGCAACCGCGCCGGGTGGCGGGCCTACCTGGGTCGCTCGCCCGGCGCGCCGGAGCTCCCCGCCTACGCCTCCGCCGCGCGCCGCGCCGACCTGCGCGGGCTGCCACCGACCTGGATCGGCGTGGGCGACCTCGATCTCTTCCGTGACGAGAACCGCGCGTACGCGCAGCGCCTGGAACGCGCCGGGGTCGCCGTGACCCGGTGGGAGGCCGCGGGGGCGCCGCACGGCTTCGACGTGCTGGCCCCCGACGTCAAGCTCGCGGCGGCGTTCGCGGCGCGCCATCACGCCTTCCTGCGCGAGCGACTCGGCGTCGCGGGCGTGCGGTCGTCCCACGGGGCGGAAGGGGCATAAGCCTCTTGCTGTCGCGACGGCGCGGCGTCACGTTGCGGACGGGAGATGTCGCTGCTGCGTCAGCGGCGTCGAAGGTAGCTCGGCTCCGCGGCTCCGCGGCCCTGCGGCTCCGCGCCGACTCGGCGCCTCGAAGACTCGGGCGCGAGCGCAACCGCAGCAAGGTGCGTCTCGACACCACGTGCACGATCCGTTCGAAGAGGGAGTGGACATGAGCGACCAGGAGAGCACGACCGCCAGAACCACCGAGGCCACCGCACCGACGGCGGGGCAGCCCAAGAAGCGTACCTTCGTCGAGGAGATCGAGGTGACCGGCAGCGCCCTGGTGGAGCGCTTCAAGGAACTCGTGCAAGAAGGCAACACACGCCGAGTCGTCATCAAGACGCAGGAGGGCTTCGAGTTGATGACGGTACCGCTGACCTTCGGGGTCGTCGCGGGCGGCTTGGTGGCCTGGGCGTCGCCGATCTTGGCTGCCCTGGGGGCGCTGGCGGGCATCGTGTCGCGGGTGAAGCTCGAAGTCCTGCGCGAGGAAGGTGACGAACCGCCGAGCGGGTGACCTCGCACCTGGGCTCGGGTCCCTCGGCGACCCGAACCGTCCTGCATGACCTGCATCTGCCGGGAACGCGCCGTGGCGGCGTGCACTCGAGCACGCCGCC
>SLSM01000094.1 GCA_007130445.1 Trueperaceae bacterium
GCTTCTCGCGGCATGCGGCGGCATTCCCGAAGGCGCGGGCGACGCCGAGCAGGTGCAGCGCCTCGCCGCGGCCGACGCCACGCGGTACGTCGTCGTCTTCGAGCACCGCCGGGCGATCCCCACCGATGCGAACGCTCTGGTGCACGCGGCCGGCGGCTCCATCGTCCAGACGCTCCCTCAGGTCGGCGTGGCGATCGCCACCTCGGACGACCCCGACTTCGCGTCGGCACTCGAGGCGGAACGCGGCGTACGCGCCGTGGGAGCCGAGGGAGCCTTCAGGTTGCTCGAGCCACAGGCCGTCCACCGGGCCGACGTCCCGCCCGAGGCCACGACCGCGGTCGGCCGCGACGTCGGGACGTCCGGTGTCGAGTGGGGCTTCTTCGAGGAGTGGCAGTGGAACGTGCGGCGCGTGAAGGCCGACGCGGCCTGGGAGGTCACGACGGGTTCGCACGACACGGTCGTCGCCGTGATCGACACCGGCGTCGCCTGGAACCACCCCGATCTGGCCCCCAACCTCGTCCATGCCGCCTGCTTCCGCACCTTCGCCGTCCTGGAAGAGGAGGCCGAGTGCGCCTACCCCGATCTCCACTGGCACGGCACCTACGTGGCCGGCCTCGTCGCGGCGAACTCCGGCGGCGGGGTGGTCGGCGTGGGCCCCGACCTCGGCCTGGCGAGCTACAACGTCTTCGAACTCTTCCAAGACCCCGCGGATCCGACCGAGTACTACCTCTCGGCCGCGAGCAGCTCGATCTGGCGGGCGATGCTCGACGCGGCGGAGCGCGGCTTCGACGTCATCAACCTGAGCCTCGGCGCGTACGACGACAAGAGCGCCTCGCGGATCTCGCCGGGCGCCTCGCGTGATCACGTCGCCTTCTGGGTGACGGACCAGCGTGTGGCCGAGTACGTGTCCAGACAGGGCGTCACCGTCGTGAGCTCCTCGGGCAACTCGGGACGCAACCTGAACGGACCCGTCGACGCGGTTCCGGCCGGTGTGCCGGCCACGATCGCCGTGTCCGGTACCGGGATCCGCCCCGCGCCAGCGTTCCCACACCCTGACGCGTACGACGTGCTCGCCGTCTACAGCGACCACGGGGCCTACATCGACCTCGCCGCACCGAGCGGCGACTGCGGCCCGGACTTCGTCGACCCCGACCTCGACCCCTGCATCATCGAGCACCTCATCACGAGCGCCGGCGTGGACCTGGACGTCACCGATCCCACCGACGTCCCCGCATGCGTGGCGAGCCACGACTGCGGTACCGGCTGGTTCCTGGCCGCGGGCACCAGCGCAGCCGCACCGCTCGTCGCCGGCGCCGCTGGCCTCGTGAGGGACATCGATCCGCACCTCAGCCCGCAACGGGTCCGGCAGGTGTTGGGGAACAGCGCCGAGCCCATCGGCCACCGCCAGGCGTTCGGTCGCGGGATGCTCGACGCCTCCGAGGCCGTCCGCTCGCGCTGACGCGGATCGAGCGCGGTCGTTCGGTGCGCAGACCGCATAATGTAGAGGGCCGGGCGCAGGCAGCGCGGCCAATCCACACCGCCGCCCGCGTAGCCTCTTCAGGCACACCGTGCGACGAAGGGGTGATCCCGCATGCACCATGACCCCCGACATCTCGATCACCCCGCCGTGAACGGTCGCACGTGGCGCCGCGCGCTGCACCTGGGCATGCTGGCGGTCCTCGTGTTCGTCGGCGTATCGCGCGGCCAGTCCGACCTGTTCGATGCCGTACGCGACGAATCGGTGGACGTCGTGGAAGCGCTGTTGTCCGGCGGTGCCGACCTGCACAGCCGTGACGAGAGCGGCGCGACACCACTCCTGGTCGCCCTCCAGTTCAGCGCTGCCGACGACGTCGTCCAGGCCCTGCTCGCGGCCGGAGCGGACGCCAACGTCAGCGACGCATCCGGCTGGACGCCGCTCCTCCGGGCGCTCGACCGCCGCGCCTCGGCCGAGGTGGTCCAGTCGTTGGTGGCGGCCGGCGCCGACGTCAACGCCCGCGACGACGAAGGCGGGACGCCCTTGATCGCCGCGCTGTACCGCAACGCGGCGGCGCCGGTCGTGGTCGCCCTGTTGGCGGGCGGCGCAGACCCGAGCGCGCTCGACCACCTCGGTTGGCCCATGCTGCTGCTGGCGGCGGCGCATCACCGCGACCCGGACGTGATCCGCGCGCTGCTCGCGGCCGGCGCCCAGGTGAACGAGCGCAACGCGGGCGGCACGACGGCGCTGATGAGCGCGGTTGCGTTCCGGGCGCCGATCGAAGTCGTCGAGGCCCTGTTGGCCGAGGGTGCCGACGTGAACGCCGTGGACGAGAACGGGTTCACCGCGCTGGCGTTGGTGGCGTCGTTCGGTGCAGGGCCGGGGGTGGCGGAGGCGCTCTCAGAGGCCGAGGCGGCCGGCCAGCGCCCCGCGCAGGCGGACTGAGCGTGCTGACCGCGTAGGACGCCCGCTACGCGGCAGCTGCGACCGCCAGCGCCACACTCCGTGCCAACGACGCGTACGGACGTACCAGCAACGCCGTAGCGTGCGAAGAGAGAGCTGAACACGGGGCCCGTCGCCCCGCCAGGAGGATCGCGTCCCCCGTTCTCCCCGTGGCGCGATGCGCACCGCGCTCGGCTTCGCGGTGCTCCTCATGGGCGCCTCCATCGCCCTCGCCCAGTGCACCAGCGTGCTGGTCGTGCCCGTGGCCGGTTTCGGCCGCGCCACGCTGCTGCGCACCATCCGCGAGACGCAGGCGAAGGGTGCGACGCCCATCGCGCGCTCGCTGGAGCGGGCCGTGGAGCACGGTACGAGCTGGTTGCCTCTCGAGTGCTCCCTCGTATGCTGCGTACCACGACGTCACCGGAGGTGGCCATCCCCGCCGCGCGATCGCACGCCGTGATCACCGCACGCCTGCTGATCGAGACCGTCGCGCTGCTCGTCGCGAGTGCCTGGGCCGCCATCGCCATCGCCGGCCACGCCGCCGGCGACGCCCGCTGGTGGTGGCTCTACCCGCCCGTGCTGCTGCTGCAAGCGCTGCTGTTCCAACGGCTCTATGTCATCGGCCACGAGGCCTCCCACAGGAAGCTCGTCCCTGGCGACGCGCTGCGCCACGACCTCCTGGGGCAGCTCATGATGCTGCCGATCCTCATCCCCGTGCGCATTTACCGCCAAGTCCACATGTTCCACCACGGCTTCAACCGCCGAGACCACCACACCTCCGCCCTCGATGTCTTCGTCTCGCCGTGGCCGCTGACCCCGCTAGTGCGCGCGTACTTCACGCTGCTCTGGTACCTGGGCGTCTTCGCGGGCGGCTACTTCCTGCACTCGGTCGCGTCGGTCATCATCTTCCTGTTCGTACCGACACGCCACGCCGAGCAGGTGTCACCCGCCTTCATGCGCTGGCGCGACCGCGACCGCTTGCTCGCCTGAGCGCAGCTGCTCGCCTGCTTCGCCTTCGTGGTCGTCCTCGGGCTCGCCCTCGGCTGGGACGCCTGGCGCCTCGCCTGGCTGTACCCCTTCCTCGCCTTCGCGTGGGTGTGGTCGCTGCTGGTGTACGTCTTCCACTACCACACCACCATCGGCCAGCACACCCGCTTCAACGTACGCGCCCTGAGCCAGCACGGCGTGCTCTCGTGGCTGTGGCTGAACTTCAACCAGCACGCCAGCCACCACATGTCCCCCAACCTCCCCTGGTACCAACTGTCCGAGCGACACCAGGAGCTGCCCGAGCCGTTCCGGGTCAAGAACCAAGACACCGACCGCTACTGGCGCGCGATCCTGCAGCAGCTGGCCGGGCCCACGATCGTCTACGCTCAGGACGCCGACCCCACCCCGCACATGTTCGTGCGCTGGGAGGACTGAGGACGCTCGTGCATGCAGCCGACCACCACGGCGGTACCACCGGACCGGGGCCTGTGCGAGCCACCGCCACCCGGCGCCCTGCCGCCCTCCGCTTCGGCGAACCGGGTGACCTCGACTGCCTCGTGGCCCTGCGCGAGGCCCGTGCCTGGCGCGACGATGCGCCAGTGGGTGCACCGGGCGACTTCCTGCTGGGGTCGGACCGGGAGCAGTACCGCGCGCACGTTGCACACGGTCGCGTGATGGTGTCGGTGGCCGACGACGGCGGCATCGACGCCTTCTCGGTGGTGCTCGACGACGCAACCTTCCGCGCCTCGGAGCTATGGGGGCAGCGCCACCACGCCGACCTGCCGGCCGAGTTGGTGGCGCGCTTCGAGGGCGCGCGCCTGGCCTACTTCGACCAGCTCGTCGCGCGACCCGGCCACGCCTGGGGCAGCGCGCGCCTGGCCTTCGCCCACCTCGTCGACGTGATGCGGCGGCACGACGCAGTGCTGGCCACCACGGTGGTCGAACCCGTGGTCAACGTCGCCGCTCTCCCCTTCCTGCGAACGTTCGGCTTCGCGGTCGTCGGCCACGTCGACGAGACCCACGCGCAGATCGGCGTGCTGCGCTCCGCCGTGCACCTGCTGACCCGCGACGCCTTCGAGCGCCGCATGGCGCAGCCTGACGCTCGTCGGTTCGCGGCGCGGGTGGCGTCGTGCACCGGTGGGGGTGGCGGCGAGCTCGAGTGACGTGAGGCTGCGCGGGCGACGCGCGACGGACGTCGCGGCACGCAGCGGCGGGCGCAGGAGTGCCTCGTACCGCTCCGCATGCACGGGCGGGCCCTACAGGTCCGCCGCCGGTGGTTCTCGCCGCGCCAAGCGGTCGATCGCTTCCGCAACGTCGTCCGCGACGTCCTCTGGGACCGCCCAGGCCTTCGAACTCGCGCCACGCACGAGTGAGCACAGCGGTCCACGACGCGCCCCAGGTTCACGCGCCGACACGATGCGGCCAGCGCCGCCGAGCTCGAACGGCGTCGCCAGATGGCGCTCCGGGGTCGCCGACAGGCTGTCCACAGCCGCGGCCTCAGCGCTCGAGGGGGATCACGACGTCAGGAGCCGGAGGCGCATGCCGACGACGGTGCGGTTCTCGATCACGAGCCGACGTTGCGTCGGAGATCTCCGACATGTGCCGTCGCTCGTGAGGTTCGCGCATGGACCCCGTACGTCGACGGCCGCAACGCCGTAGCATGCGCAGCGACAGTCGACGACGGGGCGCGTCGCCCCGCCAGGAGGATCGTGATGCCGTCTTCCCCCCGTTCTCCCCTTCGCACGATGCTCACCACGCTGGGCCTGGCGGCGCTCCTCGCGGCTGCCTCCATCGCCCTCGCCCAGCGCACCAGCGTGCTGCTGGTGCTCGACGCCTCGGGCTCGATGTACCTGAAGCTCGCCGACGGCCAGTACCGCATCGCCGCCGCCAAGGACGCGCTCTCGACGTTCGTGAGCCGCCTTCCCGACGCGGACGACCTCGACGTCGGCCTGCGGATCTACGGCGCGAACGTGGGCGCCCTCGACGCGGGCGCGTGCGACGACAGCGAGCTGGTCGTGCCGGTGGCCGGCTTCGACCGGGCCATGCTATTGCGCACCATCCGCGAGACGCAGGCGAAGGGCGCGACCCCCATCGCACGCTCGCTGGAACTGGCAGCCGACGACCTGCGAGGCGCGCAGGGTCGCGCGATCATCGTGCTCGTCACCGACGGAGCCGAGTCCTGCGGCGGTGACGTGCGCGGCGCCGTGGAGCAGTTGGCGCGAACCGGCATCGAGGTCGACCTCCGTATCATCGGCTTCGACCTCTCCCCCGCCGCCAGCCAGAGCTTCGAGGGGCTTGGGACGTTCGAGAACACCACCAGCGCCGTCGAGCTCGCGGCCGCGCTCGGCCGTGCCGTCGACGTGGTCGCGTTCGACGATTCGTACGCCGTGACCGTCACCCTCGCGCGCGACGGCGAACCCGCGGTCGACGGCGCCCGCGTGTGGTTCGTCGACGCCGTCGCTGGCGACGTCAGCGAGTTCTCGCACGGTGGCGACGGCGTCTTCACCGGTGCGCTGCCGGCCGGGACGTATCGCGCCGAGGTGGCCGACGCCTACGCCGCCACGCCCCTCGTGATCGGCGGGCTCACGATCCTCGCCGACGCCGAGAACGCCTTCGCCTTCGATCTCGCGCTCGCGACCGAGGTGTCGCTCACGGTCGAACCGTCGGACCCGTACGCAGGTGACAACGTCCTGGTGCGCTTCGAGGGCGCTCCGGGTAGCGCTGGTAGTTGGGTGACCATCGTGCCGAGGGACTCGGTCGACGACCTCTTCCTCGCCTGGGGATTCGTCGACGACGCCGACGGCGGGATCGTCTTGCGCACGCCGGACGAGGCGGCCGTGCTCGAGGCGCGCTTCCACATCACGCTGCCGGAGGGCGGCTCGCTGGTGATCGGCCGCAGCGCGGCCTTCATGTCGGTGGAGTCCGGGGTGGTCATCTTCGCGCCAGCCCTGGTCGGCATCGGCGAGACCTTCGACGTTCTCTGGGAGGGAGCGAACCACCCAGACGACTACCTCACCATCGTCGCTGCGGACGCTCCAGAGGGAACGTGGACGAGCTTCGCGTACGCCGGCCAGGAGGCTCCCGTCGCGCTCGTCGCGCCGGCCGAGCCCGGTCGCTTCGAGGTTCGGTACGTGTCGGCCCAGAGCGGTCTCACGCTGGCGAGCACGCCGGTGCTCGTCGTCGAGGTTGAGGCCAACGTCACGGCGCCTGCCGAGGTCGCAGCGGAGAGCGAGTTCGCGGTCGCATGGCAAGGCCCCGACAACGCGAGCGACTACGTCACGATCGTGCCTGCAGGTGCGGCCGAGGGTACGTGGCTGAGTTACGCCTACACCAGCGGCGGCGCGCCGGCGATCCTGACGGCGCCGAGCGAGCCCGGCGCGTACGAGGTGCGCTACGTGTTGGGGCAGGGCGATCGCACGCTGGCGCGGAGCGCGATCACGGTGCGCTGAGCCGCCTCGCGACCACGGCGAACTCGTCGGTGCTCGCGTCGTACGGCGCACCGGCGACGTCGCCGAGGACCTCCTCGACCTCGAAGCCGCTGTCCGCGAGCTCCGCCGCGAGCGTCCCCGGGCTGTAGTGCTGGTGCCAGTCGAGCACGGTGCGCACGCGCCCACGCTCGACGATCGTGTGCTTGTCGAGGACCACCCGCTCCACCTCGTACTTGAACGTGGTGACGAAGCCGTAGGCGCGCTCGGGAGCCCAGAACCCGCCGTCCGGATCGAGCGCGTAGCGCGCCTCCTCTGCGCGCCTGTCGAAGGCCGCGAGCGAGTCCACGTCGAAGAGCACCCGGCCGTTCGGCGCCAGCAGTGCGGCGATGCGGGCGAGCAACGCGCGCCGCTGACCGGGACCGAGCACACCGAAGTCGCGCATGATCATGAGCACCAGGTCGAAGCGCGCACCGGTGTCGAACGCGAGGTAGTCGCACAGGACGTGGTCGATCGACAGCCCTCGCTGGAGCGCGGCGCGCCGCGCGTAGGCGATGGAACTTTCGGAGAAGTCCACGCCCGTGACCCGCGCTCCGCGCTCGGCGAGCCGAACGGTGTAGAGCCCGGGACCACAGCCGAGGTCGATGATCGCCGTGTCGGCCGTCAGGCCGAACCGTGTCGCGATCCACGCGACCGACGCGTCGATGAACGCGGGCCTTCGCGAGGCGGCGTCGACGGTGTCGTCGAGATGGGCCTCCAGCAGCCCCTTCGAGACGTGCGGATCGGTCCAAAGCTCCCGGGTCGTGGAGCGCTCGAACGGTCGCGGCCGCTCGTGGACCCGCTCCAGCGCCTCGAAGAAGGCCGCCGCCGCACTCGACGCACACCCACCGCTGTTCGTCACGCTCGCACCAACCTGACCGACGCTCGACGCGCCTGAGACGCCATGGCAACCGCACCATCGATCGTAGCAACGCGCAGCGCGGCGACGTTGCCCGCCACAGCGGAGAGACGAGCCGTCGCCGCGCTCACACCGTGAGCACCGTCCCTTGACGCCTCCTCACACAGCGGCCTAGCGTCGATGGTGACCCGTCGGCCCACAGCTGCGCGTCGCCTCGGTGCGGCGCGGAGCCGTCAGTGTCGCGCCCCTGGCGCACGCGCCGCAGCTCGAGAGGAGCCGCATGACGAAGAGCCCGGAACGCACCATCGTGCCCCTCGAAGAAGCCCTGAAGAGCCCCTGCCAGCACCGTGACATGCAGCTCGCGCTCGAGCCCATGCCCAACTTCAGCTCGACCCCGGACGGTCCGCACGGCCAGCCCCTCGCCTTCTGGGCGGCGTGGGACCTCGCCGACCGCCCCCGCCGGATCGCCCTGCTGGTCGATGACTGCCAGGAGGAGTACCGGCCGTACGCGGGCGGCATCCTGCCGA
>SLSM01000211.1 GCA_007130445.1 Trueperaceae bacterium
GACTGACCGGGCGTGAAGGACACGAAGCGGTACGCTCCCGTGCCGACCGGGTTCCAGCTGACGTCGTCACCGAGGCGCTCGACGGCGGCGGGCGACATCATGCCCATGCCGTAGGTGCTGAGCGCGCTGGGCAGGAGGCCGTAGGGCGAGCTGAACTCCAGCTCGAGGGCGAACTCCCCGACGGCGCGCGCGTCGGCGAAGGGTCCGATCTCGAAGCGCGCGTACTGCGACTCGGTGGCCGGGTCGACCATGCGCTTGAAGTTGAAGGCCGCGGCCTCGGCGTTGAACGGAGTGCCGTCGTGGAACACGACGTCCTCGCGGAGCTCGAAGGTCCACGTGAGGCCGTCGTCCGACACCGACCAGTCGGTGGCGAGGGCCGGGTGCAGGTCGCCGGTGTTGCCGTCGCGCATGATCAGGTTCTCGAAGACGCCGAAGAACAGCGGGGCGTCGAAGGCGGCCGACGACTTGTGTGGGTCGAGGACGGTGAACTCGAGGCGCGAACCGATCGTGAGCGAGCTCTGTGCCTGCGCGACGCTCAGCGTGAGCGCCAGCGTCGACACGAGCATGACGACGGCCAGCGCGAACGCGGGCCACCTCGTGCGGTCGTTGGATACGGTCATGGGGCGTGCTCCTTCCGAAGAGGGCGGATCTGCCGGACAGGCCTGGCCTGTGCTGCAGCGGTGACGGGGCGCACCGGACGAGGCGTCATGGCAGGTGCGCGCGAGAGGCGTGGACGCCGGGATCGGCGTGACGACGTCGGATGTCGTCACGCTGAGGCCGCCGCCGTCGAGGGCTGCGTCGCATCGTCGTCTGGACCTGGGTCCATGACGTCGAGCGTGTCGAGGTGCGCGATGACGTTCTCGATATGTGCGCGAGCGGCCGTCTCGGCGGCGACGGGGTCGCGCGCGCCGAGGGCGTCGAAGATGCGCTGGTGCTCCGCGTGCACGTCGCTCCTGGTCCGTGGCATCACGGCCTCGGCGTCCGCACCGAGGCGCCTGATGGTGGAGTGCCGGTAGACGGCCACCAGGTCGGCAGCGATGTGAGCGAAGCGGATCAGGTGACGGTTGCCGCTCATCGCGTAGATGCGTTCATGGAAGCCGAGGTCGGCGACCCACAGGGCCTGGGTGTCGTCGTGCTCCACCGTGTCCCACACGTGCAGGTCGCGTTCGAGCGCGGAGAGATCCCGCGTCGATATGCGCTCCGCGGCCAGGCGCGTCGCCAGAGCGTCGAACGCGACGCGGCAGCGGTAGAGGTCCTTGACGTCGTCGATGGAGAGTCTCGGGACACCGAGCCGGCCCTGCCAGCCCTCGACCAAGCCGCGCTCCTTCAACATGATCAGGGCGTTGCTGACCGGCGTCCGGCTGACCTTCAACTGGGCTGCGAGTTCGGACTCGTTGATGACCTGACCGGGTCGGTAGAACCCACTGACGATGCGGTCTCGCACGAAGGCGTAGACCTGTTCTCCGAGGTTGGGTCCGCGCTCGATGATCGCCATCCGACCTTCCTCCGCATGCTGCATGCACCGTGCGGTATGCAGCCTCAGCGGTACGTCAGTGTAGGCGCGCGACACACCAGCCGACGCTGCCATCGGGTCGTCAAGGTACACACGCCCCGAGCGGCGGTCAGGCTCGCGGGGCGTAGGCGACGACCTCGACCTCCAGGCGGACCTCGGGTCCGCCCAGCGCCGCGACGACCAGTCCCGTGTGGGGCGGTCGATGGGCACCGAAGAAGCGCCGGCGCTCGGCCGTAGCGGCGGTGCCGTCCGCCCCGTCGACCAGGTACGTGACCACCTTCACCACCTGGTCGCGCCTTACGCCGGCCGCCTCGAGCACGCGGCCGAGGTTCGCGTACACCTGTGCCGCCTGACCGCTCGCGTCGCCGGGTGCGACGAGCTCGCCGCGTTCGTCCCGAGCGACCTGGCCCGCCACGTACAGGGTGTCACCGGCCCACATCGCGTGGTCGTAGCTCGCCGGGGCGTAGATGCCCTCGGGGTTGATGCCCGCGGTGGGGCGCGCGTCGTCGCTCACGGTCGGCTCCTCTCGATCACGTACGCAGCTTCGGGTCGAGTGCGTCGCGCAACCCGTCGCCCAGGAAGTTGAACGCCAGCACGGCGATGAAGATGAACAGCCCCGGCAGCAGCATCCAGGGCCGCTGGGTGAAGGTCTGGATGCCCCCCTCCTGTGCGACCGCCAGCATCAGCCCCCAGCTGGAGGCCGGTTCGCTGATGCCGAGTCCCAGGAAGCTCAGGCCTGCCTCGGTCAGGATGAAGCTCGGGATCAACAGGCTGAACGCCACGATCGCGTACGCCGCCGTGCCCGGCAGCACGTGACGCAACAAGACGCGCGCCTGCCGCGCCCCCAGCGCCCTCGCCGCTTGCACGTACTCCTCCTCACGCAGCGACAGCGCCAAACCGCGCACGACGCGTGCGATAGGTCCCCAGCTGATGAACCCGAGGATCGTCACGAGCACCACGAAGATCGCGGTGGGGTTGATCTCGATCGGGAAGAGCGCTCGCAGCGCCAACAACAAGAACAGGCTCGGGATCGTGGCGAACACCTCCACGAGGCGCATCAACACGTCGTCGAGGACGCCGCCGAGGTAGCCCGCGATGCCGCCCAGCAGCAGGCCCAGCACCAGCGCGATCAGCGACGCCATGATGCCGATGGTGAGGCTGATGCGGGCGCCGAACAGGATGCGGCCGAAGACGTCCCGACCGAACTGGTCGGCCCCCCAGAGGTAGATGGTGGCGGGCGCCTCGACACCGAACAGGTGCGTCGACACCCGCCAGTTCCAACCGAGCTGGTTGCGGATCCCGACCGGCACGAGCGACAAGGGGGGCGGCACGTACGCGGGCCCCTGCACGAAGAAGCGGATCGGCGTGGGGCTGGCACGGTCCTCGACGTACGTCACCCGCAGCGTCTGCACGTCACGGCTCGGCACCACCGGGTAGACGAAGGGACGGGTGAGGCGACCGGTCTCGGGATCGGTCCAGTAGATGGTGGTCGGCGGCGCGTAGCTGCGGTTCATCTCGCCGCGGCGGAACGACTGCCCCTCACCGTACGGCGCGATGAAGTCGGCGAAGAGGGCGCCGGCGTAGAGGAGAGCGAGCAGGAAGAGGCTGAACATCGCCAGGCGGTGCTTGCGGAACTGGCTCCTGACGATCGAGGCATGGCTCGTGCCGAGCGGCGTCGCCTTCGGCGGCGCACCAGGCACCGGGGCGCCAGGTACCGGGCCACCGAGCGGCTGGCCGGTCGGGGTCGGCGGGGGCTGCTGCATGCCGGCCATCAGCTGTACCGGATCCGTGGGTCGACGAGCCCCAGGAGCACGTCCGAGAGGAAGTTCCCGATCATCAGCAGCACGGCCGAGACCGTCAGCAGGCCCATCACGATGTAGAGGTCCTGGGCCTTCACGGCCGCCACGAAGGCCGGCGTGATGCCCGGCCAACGGATCACGAACTCCACCAGCCCAGCGCCGCCGACCAGCGACGGCAACAGCGTCCCGATCCCGGAGATCAGCGGGTTGAGAGCGTTACGAAGGGCGTGCTTGTAGACGACCCCTCGGGGCGGCACGCCCTTCGCGGCCGCGGTCCTGACGAAGTCCGCTCTCAAGAACTCCAGCATCTGGCCTCGCAGCACCCGGACCAAGCTCGCCAGCGAGGCCGTGGTCACCACGACCACCGGCAGCACCAGGTGCCACACGCGGTCGACGAAGCGCTCCCACCCGGACATCTGCTCGACCCGTTGGCTGGTGCGCATGCCGCCGACCGGGAAGACCAGACCGCGGTCGAGGTCGTAGGTGATCGGCCTGAGCACCTGCTCGACCGTCCCCCCTTCGGCGGCGACCTGGCGCAGGGTCGGCTGCAGGAACAGCACGCCGGTGATGAGGATCAAGATGAAGAAGAAGTTCGGGATCGCCAGACCGAGGAACGACAGGAAGGTGACCACCTTGTCGCCCAGCGAGTACTGCCGCACCGCCGAGTAGACGGCGATCGGGATGGTGAGCACGTAGGTGAGCACCAAGGACACCAGCACCAGCGACATGCTGTTCAGGACGAGCGGGTAGATCACCGCATTGACCGGCGCGCGGTAGCTGAACGACTCGCCCAGGTAGCCGTAGCGCACGATGCTCCACATCCAGTTGGCGTACTGGACGAGCACCGGCTGGTCGAGGGCGAAACGCTCGCGCATCCGCTGCAGCTGCTCGGGATCGATGTTCGGGTCGAGCGCGAAGCGGTCGGTGAAGTCGCCTGGCGCGGCCTGGATGATCAGGAACGCCAGCAGCGTGGCCCCCAGGAACGTGGGGATCATCTGCACGAGGCGGCGGATGACGTAGGAGAGGACCATGGCGCGGCGTCACCTCAGGCCTTCGGCCTCAGGCGACGACCTCCCGACCCGCGCGCCAGACGCGCAGCGCGTCGAGGTCCTGGAGCACACGAACATCGCGGCTGGGGTCGCCCGGGACGAGCACCAGGTCGGCGATCGACCCCTCCTGGACGAGCCCTGCATCGATGCCGAGCAGCCGCGCGGCGGTCGAGGTGGCCGCGACGATCGCGTCCATGGCACTGAGTCCGCCGTGCACCAGCAACTCCACCTCACGGGCGGTCATGCTGCCGTGTGGGAGCATGAAACCGGCGTCGGTGCCCATCACGACCGGGGCGCCGGCGCGGTACACGCGCTCCAGGCTGGCCCACTTGTCCTCGCGTGCCTTGTCGAGCCATGCCCAACTGGCATCGGAGCCGCCCAAGGCGTCGCGACCGATCTCGTAGTTGCGCTCGTTCACGAGGAGCGTGGGGACGTAGTACGTGCCCCGCTCGGCCATCAGATCGGCCGTCTCCTGGTCGATCCAATGTCCGTGCTCGACGCTGTCGAGCCCGGCACGGACCGCCATGGTCACGCTCGGCCCGCCCGACGTGTGGGCTGCCACGTGACGCTCGAGTCGATGCGCCTCGTCGATGGCGGCCGCCACCTCGGCGTCGGTCATCTCCTGCTTGTAGGGGGCGCTCAGGTCGCGGCTCGAGCCGCCGCAGAGGTTGATCTTGATGCAGTCGGCGCCGCGTTTCACCTGCGCACGCACGCCCTGGCGGAAGGCCTCCGGGCCATCACACGGTGCGTTCAGGTCACGCAGGGCGACGTGGTCGCCCCAGGCCCCCTTGTCCATGTGTCCACCGGTGACCGACAGGCCCTGCCCACAGGCGACCACACGCGGACCGTCGACGTGCCCGGCCGCGATCGCGTCGCGCAGGGCCAGCACCACGCCACCCGGGGCGTTGAGGTCGCGCACCGCGGTGATGCCGGCACGAAGCGTGTCGCGCGCGTGGCGGACGGCCTGGAGCGCGAGGGCCGGGTAGGAGTCGCTGAGCGTCGCGAGCTTGTAGTCGAGTGGCCGCGGCGAACCGTCGTACGCGAGATGGACGTGGGCGTCGATCATGCCGGGCATGAGGGTGGCGCCCGGAGCGTCGATGACGCGAGCCACCGGGTCGACCTCGCCGAGCTCCGCGACGCGGCAGACGCGCGTGACGCGTTCCGCCTCGACCACCACGGCCATGCCCTCGCGGGCGGGGCTACCGGTACCATCGATCAGACGTTCGGGTCGGATGACGATCATGTGGAGACTCCTCGGGACGGAAGGCGGCCGCGCACCGTGCGGGCAGCCCCCGTCGATCGATCGCAAGATATGGGTCGTGCACTCGCTGCAGCCCGGTACCGCGTGGGAGGAACGCGCCGCGGTCCGGGCGCGGTACCGGTGGGGCGAGCCCCACCGGTACCGATCCGGCATGGTCGAACGTCGGCGCGCTGGTCAGTCGCGCACGTACAGCACGTCGATGAAGTTGACGACCTGGCCGAGGAAGCCGTTCTGGCTGCCCTCGAACGAGCTGACCGGGTCGGCGAGCTGGTCCTGGGTGTTGCCCAGACGCTCCGAGCGGGCGAAGTTGAGGCCCTGCGTGTAGAGGTACACCAGCGGCAGGTTGGCACCAGCGATCTGCTGGAACTCGAAGTAGAGCGCCTGGCGCTCGGCCTCGTCGAAGGTCCCCAACGCTTCGGTCACGAGCTCCGCCAGGCGGACCTCGTAGTCCTCGAGGCGCTCGGGCGCTCCGGCCGGCGGCTGGGCCAGGTTCCAGATGCGGGCGGTGCCGTCGAGGTTGTAGAGGTTGCGCCGGGTGGGCGGATCGGCCTGGCCGCCGAAGTTGGTGAACAACCAGTCGAAGCCACGGTTGCCGTCGGCATCGAAGTTGCGCGTGGCGGGGTTGATCACCGAGCCGGTGTCGACGACGTTCACGACCACCTCGAGGCCGGCGGCGCGCATGTCCTCGGTCACGATCTGGCCGGCGACGCGCTGCACGGGCTCGGAGGCGTTGGCCAGGATCACGAAGCTGATGGTGCGGCCCTCGCCGTCGACCAGCAGGCCGTCGGCGTTGCGGCTGGTGAAGCCGAGGTCGGCCAGCAGTTCGGCAGCGGCCTCGGGATCGTAGGAGAACTTGGTCTCGCCCTCGACGAAGGCGCTCTCGTCGTAGAAGCGCGTGTTGCCCGAGCTGAAGGGGCCGTACAGCGGGGTGGCGAGGCCGCCGAGCGCGAGCTCGATGATGCCTTCGCGGTCGATCAGGTGGCTGAGCGCACGGCGGAAGCGCACGTCACGGAAGAGCTCGGTCTTGAACGGATCGGTGTTCTGGTAGTTCGGGTGCACCGTCGAGGTCACGCCCGAGGGGGCGATGTTGGCGAGCAGCACCGCGTCGATGCGGTTGGCCTCGATCGCGTCCTGGATGGAGAGCACTTCGTCGATCAACTGCGCGCGGTAGAGGTCGGTCTCCCCGGCCAGGAAGGCGTTCAGCGTGGCGTTGGGGTCGGCCGCGCCCTGGAACACGAAGCGCTCCAAGTAGGGCAGCTGGGTGCCGAACTCGTCCTGGACGAAGTAGTTCGGGTTGCGCTCGAGCACCAGCTCCTCGTTGATGCGGAACTCGCGCACCATGAACGGGCCACCCGAGACGAGCTCGCCGGGGGGCGTGTTCACGTTCCACAGCTCGAGCACGGCCGCGGCGCCGCCCTCGTCGAAGACGGGCCCGAAGACGTGCGCGGGCATGATCGGCCAGTTGGCCAGGTCGAGCGCGGCCGCATCGACGAAGGGCAACACCTGACGCACGGTGCGCTCGTCGATCCGTTCCCACACGACCGGCTGACCGGCCAGGTTGAACGAGCTCACGTTGCGCGAGTTGACCTCGGGCGTGGCGTGGATCTCGACGCTCTTGATCACGTCATCGGCCGTGATCGGGGTGCCGTCGGACCAGAGCACGCCCTCACGCAGCGTGTAGGTGATCGCGGTGCCGTCGTCGGCGATGTCGAAGTCGAGGCAGAGATAGCACTCGTACTCGAGCGTGGCGCCGTTGAAGACGACCAACGCCGGCAGGAGGACGTTGATGCGGAACGCGTCCGAGAGGATGCGCGCGGTCAACGGGTTGAAGGTGTTCGGCAGATCGACGGTCGAGAAGGTGACCGTGCCGCCGCGCTGTGCCTCGGGGTTGGCGCCGCCGAAGCGCTCGCTCCGCACCAGCGGCTGCGCCACGGCGCTGGCCACCAGGGTGAGGACCACGAGCGCGGCGAGTAGGCGCCGCAGTGGGGTCGAGAAGGGGTTGGTCATCGTGCCTCCATGGTCGTTCGGGTGTGCACGGACGGTCGAACGATCGCCCACGGGGGCCGTGCCGTCACCCCGTGATCGGAAGAATGTACGCGAACACGGGTGCGTGATGGTGCAACCCCACTCACGGTCGGTTCATGGTCGGCCCACGCGTCAGCTCGTCCGGTCGACGCGTTGCAAGACCTCGTACGTGCTCACGTTCCAGCCGCGCTCACGCACCAGGGCGCCGAGCCCGTGCAGGTCGAAGCGTCGCCCGTTCAGTCGCGTGTCGACCTGGCCTCCGAGCCAGCCGAAGGCCTCGGCCACGTCGAGGTCGTCGGCGTAGCGCGCACGCGCTTCGTCGGGCAGCGCCAGGAACTGAGCCTCGGTCATCGAGGTCGGCTTGCTCGGCGCCCCCGGTGTGGTGAGCGTGACGGCGACCCCGTGCTCGAGCGCCTCGAGCGCGATCGACTTCGTCAACCCCTCGAGCGCGTACTTCGTGGCGCAGTACGCGGTCTCGAGGATGAACGGCCTGACGCCGGCGCCGGACGACACGTTGCTGATGACGCCGCGGCCGCGCTCGACCATCGCCGGGTAGCAGCGCCAGGCGAGCTGGTAGGCGGCGTGGAGGTTGAC
>SLSM01000003.1 GCA_007130445.1 Trueperaceae bacterium
CGCACGGCGGCGCGCCGGACGCGCGGCCTCGGGCGCCACGGCGTCGGTGCGCAACAGCACGTGGGCGTAGCCGGCCTGGTTGATGGCCGCGCGGGTGCGGCGCACGAAGGTCTGCGCCGCCTCGCGGTACGCATCGACCTCGTCGGGCCCCGCCAGCATGCGCTCGCCACTCTCGGCGTCGACCACCTCGAGCCGACCGGGGACCGGATCGAGGTCGTCCTCGGCAAGCACGTGCAGGAAGGCCGCGTCCAGACCGCGGGCGCGGAGCGCGAGCAGCGCCGGCTGCAGCGGCGCGGGGTCGAACAGGTCGGAGACCACCAGCACCAGGCCGGCGCCGCGCACCCGCGGCAGGCCCAGGGCGAACGCGCGGATGGCCGCGACGGGCATGGGGGCGTCGGGCCCCGTGTCGGCGTCGGCCAGGGTGCTCCACGCCGCCGCGAGGGCGGCGCGCCCGATGCCGGCCGCGCTGCGGCCGCCGCCGACGTCGTGGACCTGCACCCGCGCGTCGCGGTGGGCGACGTAGGCGAGCAGCCGCGCGACCCCCGTGGCGTACGGGAGCTTCCCGCCGATCGCCATGCTGCGGCTGGTGTCGAGCAGCACGTGGACGTCGATGGTCCGCTCCGCCTGGTAGAGCCGCGTCATCACGCGGCCGGTGCGCGCGTAGACGCGCCAGTCGACCGCTCGCAGCTCGTCGCCCGGCTGGTAGGGCCGGTAGTCGTGGAACTCGACGGATTGGCCCGCCTCGCGCGCCAGACGCTCGCCCGACGTACGCGACAGCGCTCGCGACGCGAGCGCGTAGCGGTCGAGCAGCTTCCTGGTGGCGTCGCTCAGCATCGCCGGCGGCGCGTCAGCGCGCCTTGGCGCCGGCCACCTCGGCCAGCACCTCGTCGACCACCTGGTCGGACTCGGCCCCCTCGACCTCGGCCTCGAACGACAGCAGCAGTCGGTGCCGGAGCGCTGGGCGGGCTGCGCGCCGCAGATCGGCGAGCTCGACGAACGGGCGCCCTGCCGCGAGCGCGTAGCCCTTGGCGGCCAACACCATCGCCTGCGCGCCGCGCGGCGAGGCGCCGAGCCGCACGAGCGGGTGGTCGTGGGTGGCCTCGATCACGCGGACGACGAAGTCGAGCGCGCTGCTCGCGACCGGGACCGAGCGCAGCATGCGCTGCATGGCGAGCATCTCGTCGCGGCTGACGATGCCGCGCGGCACCTCGCCCTCCTCTCCCGTGGTCGACTCGAGCACCCGGCGCAGCGTCGCCGCGTCCGGTCGGTCGACCTTGAGCTTGAACAGGAAGCGGTCGAGCTGCGCCTCGGGGAGGGGGTAGGTCCCCTCCATCTCGATCGGGTTCTGGGTGGCGAGCACCATGAACGGTTCGGGCAGCGCGTGGCGCTCGCCGGAGACCGTCACCGCGCGCTCCTGCATCGCCTCGAGCAGCGCCGACTGCGTCTTCGGCGTCGCACGGTTGATCTCGTCGGCCAGCAGCACGTTGTGGAACACGGGTCCGGCCTGGAACTCGAAGCGCCGGTCGCCGTCGGCCTCCTCGATGAAGACGGTGGTACCGGTGACGTCGGCGGGCATCAGGTCGGGGGTGAACTGCACGCGTCCGAAGCTGAGCTCCGTGGCGTCGGCGAACGCCCGAACCAGGCGCGTCTTGCCGAGCCCGGGAGCGCCCTCGACCAACACGTGCCCGCGCGCGAAGGCGGCGACGAGCAGGTCTTCGACGAGGTCGTTCTGGCCAAGGATCACCTGGCCGATGGCGTCGCGCAGGCGCTTGAAGGGCGTGGTGAAACGGGTGGTGGGGTCGTCGGCCATGGGGTCGCGTTCCTTCCCAGTCGTGCGTCAGCAGAGCGTACACTGGGCCGCATGACGGCCGCGTTCGCGAAGGTGCGGCACCCGGCGGGTCCCAGGGTGCGTCTGCAACCACTCGCAGAACTCGACGCTCGCGCCTGGCGACGCGTCGCACAACACTTCCGCGATCCAGAGATCGCGTTCCTGAACGGCACCCCACCGAACCGCATGCCGGTGTGGCTGCTGAAGCGGGTGCTGAAGGCCGACGCGAGGCGTGTCGATCGCGCCACCTACGGCATCCTCGACGAAGCGGGCGACTACATCGGCACCATCGAGCTCTACGACATCCGCCCGGACCGCGCCACGCTCGGCATCATCATCGGCGAGCGCAGCCACTGGAGCCGCGGCTACGGGCCCGAGGCGATCGAGGCGCTGCTCGCCGTCGCGTTCGAGGAGCGTGGCCTGCAGGTGGTGCAGCTGCACACCTTCGCCGACAACCCGCGCGCCCAGGCGGCGTTCAAGAAGGTCGGCTTCGCCGAGGTGCGGCGCGCGCCGGTGGCGGGCGGCCGGGTCGACGTCCAGATGACGCTGCCGCGCCACGTCTGGCTCGAGCGCCGTGGCGGCCTGGCGGGGTACCCGCCGCGGAAGGAGGGGCACGACGCTCGCTGAACGCGTGGCGGGACCCGCCCACGCCTCACATCCCCCGCACCCGCTCCCACACCTCCGCGTTCACCACGACACCATTCGCCAGCGCGTCCCGGCGCGTCTCCAGCGACCGCTCACCAGGGTAATGCACGTCGCCGCCGACACGATCGGGCGTAGCGGCCTTCACGAAGGCGACGATCTCGTCCACGACGCCTCCCTCGGAGCGTCCCGCGGCCAGCGGCTGCGGGCCGATCGCGATGAAGACCTGCGACAGCCCGGACTCCTCGGGCGTGATCTGGTGGGTCGCCTTGCCACCCGAGAGCACGGCCGCCATCAGGTCGAGCACGAGGGAGAGGCCGGAGCCCTTCCAGTAGCCGATCGGGAGGGGCCGCTCGCTGTCTTCGATCTCGCTCGGGTCGCGGGTGAGGGCGCCGGCGCGGTCGTAACCGCCCTCGACTGGGAGGAGCTTGCCGGCACGCCGGTGCGTATCGAGCTGCCCGTAGGAGAACTGCGACATCGCCATGTCGAGCACCACGTGACCATCCGCGCGCGGGACGGCGACGACCAGCGGGTTGTTCCCGAGACGCGGCTCGCGTGCACCCCATGGCGGAAGGTTGGGCTTGGTGTTCGACCAACACAGCGCCAGCATGCCGGCCTCGGCGGCCTGCCAGCCGTAGGTGCCACCGCGCTGCCAGTGGTTGGTGTTCTGCAGCGCCACGCAGCCGATGCCGTGGTCGCGCGCGAGGGAGATGGCGCGCTCCATGGCGAGCGCTGCGTTGAGGAGGCCGGGGCCGCCGTTGCCGTTCCAGCGCTCGACGGAGCCGAAACCGGCGATCCTCTCCGGCACGCCGTCGACGCGCACGAAGCCTTGCTCGATCGTCTCGACGAAGAGTGGGAAGCGGTTGAGGCCGTGCGAGTGCACGCCGTCGCGGCTTGCGTCGGCGAAGATGCGCGCGGCGCGTCGCGCGCGCGCCTCGTCGAAACCGACGGAGCGCATGACGCGCACGAACTCGGCCACCAGGTCGTCGTAGGGGACGCGCACCGCTTCGGCGGGCGGCGCCGTCACGGCGCCTCCGCCCGGGCGTGCGCCGCGCGCGCCGCGTAGCGGATCGCCTCGACCAACGACGACTCGCTGGCGCTGCCGGTCCCCGCGATGTCGTATGCGGTGCCGTGGTCGACGGACGAGCGCACGATCGGCAGGCCGATGGTCACGTTCACCGAGGTGTCGAAGCCCGCGAGCTTGGCGGGGATGTGCCCCTGGTCGTGGTACATCGCGATGACCGCGTCATAGCGCCCGCGTGCGGCGAAGAGGAAGACCGTGTCGGGCGGGTGAGGTCCCGAGACTTCGATGCCTCGCTGGGCCGCCCCCCGCACGGCGGGTTCGATCTCGTCGATCTCCTCACTCCCGAACATGCCGCCCTCGCCGGCATGGGGGTTGAGTCCAGCGACGGCGATGCGGGGCGCTGCGATGCCTTCGCGCTTCAGCGCCTCGTCGGTCAGGGCGATCACGGTCTCGATGCGCCGCCGCTTCACGCGATCGATCGCGTCGCGCAGACTCACGTGCGTGGAGACGTGCGCCACGTGGAGGTCGGGACCGACGAGCATCATCGCGTAATCCTCGGTGCCGGTGAGGCTCGCGAGCATCTCGGTGTGACCGGGGAACGGCACCTGGGCCTGATGGATGGCGTCCTTGTTGATGGGGCCCGTGACGATGGCGGCGACCTCGCCGGCGAGCGCGAGCTCGACCGAGCGCTCGACGTAAGTGGCGGCGGCGCGGCCTCCCGCGGCAGTCGCGCTACCCCAGGCGTGGTCGGCGATCGCCATCGCCCCCACATCGAGCACCCGCCGCTCGAGAGACGGCCCGAACTCGCGGCCCATCGCCTCGGCGGCACGTCGCAGCACTGCGAGGTCGCCGACCACGAGTGGGTCGCAGAGTTGCAGAACCTCGTCGTGGGCGAGCGCCTTGACGGCGATCTCGGGGCCCACCCCGGCGGGGTCGCCCATGGTGATGGCGATGCGCGGCAGCGCCGCGCCTCCAGTCGAATTCGTGGTCACGATCAACCTCCACCGAACAGGAAGCGTGGCGCCCACAGGATGAGCTGCGGGAAGAGGACGAGGGCGACGAGGATGAGCAGCATCATGAGGACGTAGGGGATGCTCGCGCGCGCCACCACGAGCACCGGCACCTGCCCGATGTGCGACGAGATCATCATGGTGGTCCCGACCGGCGGCGTGGTCAGGCCGATCGCCAGGGCGAAGACCATCACGACCGTGAAGTGGATGGGATCGATGCCCGCGACGCGCACCATCGGGAGGAGGATCGGCCCGAACAGCAGGACGCCCGGCGAGACGTCGAGCACCGTGCCAGCCACCACGAACGCCAGCGCAAGGATGAGGAGCAGGAGGACGGGCGACTGCACCGCTGTCCCGAGGGTGGCTGCGAGCGCCTGCGGGATCCGCGAGAAGGCGAGCAACCAGGTGACGACGCCGGCGGTGGCGATCACGACCATCACCACCGCGGAAGAGGTGATGGTGTCGACGAGCGCCTTGTAGAGGTTCGCGAAGGTGAGCCGCCGGTAGAGGAGTCCGATGAGCAGCGCGTAGAAAACGGCGACGACCGACGCCTCCGTGGCGGTGAAGATGCCGCCGAGGATCCCACCGAGGATGATCGCGACCATCAGGAAGGAGGGGATCGCCCTGAGCGTGTGGCGCAGCATCTCGAGCAGCGGCGCACGGTCGAAGCGCGAATAGCCGCGACGACGCGAGATGATGGTCGTCACGATCAGCAGACCGACGCCGACGAGCAGCCCCGGCACCAACCCGCCGAAGAAGAGCTCGCGGATGGAGAGACTCGTGGCGACGCCCGCGAGGATCATGGGGATGCTCGGCGGGATGATGATGCCCATGGTCGAGCTGCTCGCGTTCACCGCGGCCGCGAAGCGCGCGTGGTAACCCTCCTTGACCATGGCCGGGATGAGGATGGAGCCGAGCGCGGACGAGTCGGCGATCGCCGAGCCCGAGACGCCGCCGAAGAGCATGCTCGCCACGATGGAGACGTTGGCGAGGCCGCCGGCGAGGTGCCCGACGATGGCGCGCGAGAAGGCGATGATCTGGTCGGCGAGGCCGCTGGCGTTCATCAGCGCCCCCGCGAGGATGAAGAAGGGGATGGCCATGAACGGGAACGAGTCGAGGCTCGTGAACATGCGCTGGAACACGATCATGAGCGGCAGCTGCGTCTCGACCATCACGTACACGATGCTGGCAAGCCCCAACGCGAAGGCGATCGGCGTGCCGACGATCAGCAGGCCGATGAACACGAGCACCAGCGCGATCACGGCGTGCCCGAGGTGGGGCGGGCGGGTGGCTCGCGTCGCAGCAGCGACCGCACGTACCCGACGAAGTTCTCGATGGCGTAGAGGAGCAGCAGCACGCCACCGACCGGGAGCGCGGCGTAGGCGTACCCCATCGGGTAGCGCAGGGCGCTCGAGCGCTGGTTCATGGTGCGGCTGGCGAGCTCCCAGCCGTAGCGGATCATGAGGAAGAAGAAGAGGGCGAGCAGCAGCGTGATGGCGATGCCTATGACGGCACGGCCGCGTGGGCCGAGGCGCCCGCCAAACAGGTCGATGGCGATGTGTTGACCGCGGCGGTACACGACGGTCGACGCCAGGAAGACCATCCAGATCATCAGGTGCCTACCGGTCTCCTCCGTCCAGATGAGTGGCAGATCGAGAAGATAGCGCGATACCACCTGCGCTCCGGTCGTAAGGACCATGGCGCAGAGCAGCAGCAGCGTGAGCGTGAGCGTCGTTCGCTCAAGCAACGTCATCGCAGCGGCCATGTGCGATTCCTTTCAAGCGTGAAGATAGGCGGCGGAGCGCTCGTGCGCTCCGCCATCGAGCCTAGAAGTCCTCGCCGACCGCGAGGATGCCTTCGTACAGCTCCTGGAAACCCTGGTACCGGTAGAAGCCCTCGGGCACGTCCGCGACGGCCTCGCGCCACGGCCCCATGTCGGGCTCGGTGTAGGTGACCTGCTGGCCGAGCCGTTCGACCCACTCGGCATTGAGTTCGTCGAGCTGCTGGTCGTTGTAGACGCGCGCGTCCTCGGCGGCGCGCACAAGCGCGTCTTGCTGGTCGGGCGTGAGCTGCTGGAAGCGGGCGTCGCTGATGGTGATCAGCATGAAGCCGACGAGGTGGTCGGTCCAAGCGAGGTAGTTGACGACCTCGCCGAAGGCGTTGGCGTAGATGACGCCGATGGGGTTCTCCTGGCCGTCGACGACGCCTTGCTGCAGCGCGTTGTAGACCTCGGTGAACGCGATCGGGGTGGGGTTCACGCCCAGCGCACGCCACGTGTCGAGGTGCGCCTGCATCTCGGGGACACGGATCTGCATGCCGCGGACGTCCTCGAGCGACTCGACGGGGCGGAGCGTGGTGAGCTGCCGCGGCGTACGCATGACGTAGCCGAGCGCACGGATGCCGGTCTGCTCGACGAGGCGGTCCTTGATCTGCTCGCCGACCTCGCCCTGCATGACGGCGTTGACGTGCTCGGTGTTCTTGAAGAGGAACGGGAACTCGAGGATCGCCATGGCGGGATCGAAGTTCTGGAGGATGCCGCCCAAGATGGCGCCGTCGATCGTGCCGAGCTGGATGCCCTCGGCCACGTCGCGCTCGCCGCCGAGCACGCCGCCGGGCGCGATGTTGATGACGACTTCGCCGCCGGTGTACTCCGCGGCCAGGCGCGCGAACTCGTCCATGGCCGTGGTCTGGTGGTCGTCGGGCGCGTAGGCGGAGGCGAAGGTCATCTGCACTTGCGCCTGCGCCAGCGTGACGGCCGCGCCGAGGACGATGACGAACAGGATCAGGGTCTTGCGCATGGATGGTCCTTTCACTGGGACTCTTTCGGGGGCGGGGGGCGGCGGGGTCTTGGCCGCTGCGGCGGCGAGGCGGACTCCGGCATGCGCTCGCTCAAACGCCCGACGGCGCGTACGAGGACATCGGGGCCACCGAAGCCACCGGCCTTCGTCGCCAGGATCGTGCCCGCCCACGGCCCCCCGACGATGATGCCGATGGGAACGCCGTCGACGAGCTCGCCCATGACGTCGAAGGAGGAAGCGCCAACGCGCTTCAGCACGTGCAGGGCGCTCTCCCCGCCGGTTACGACCACGGCTCTCACTCCTCCAAGCGCGATCACCTCCTCCACGGCGTGTTCGAGGTCGCGTAGCGCGGCCTCGGGCTCGATGCGGTGGCTAGGCGTGGTGAGGACGAGCACCTCGTCGGGGTACTCGGTGGCGGTCTCGTGTCGCGCGGCGCCGTCGCGGCGGTCGGCGTAGGTTCGCTCGAGCAGCGCCGTTTGCGCGCGCGCGGCGGGGTGGTGCGAGCCAACGATGACGACGATCCGTCCCACGCCTCGTGGGGCGGAGACGGGCGCTCTGGTCGGCCACAGGTGCCGCGCCAGTCCGCCCGTTCCCATCAGCAGGCCGGGCGGGAGCGAGCGCAGAGCCTCGGCGAGCCGCTCGAGGTCGGCCTCACGCTCGGCGTCGACCACGACGTGACGGCCTGCCCTCCGGTGGCGCGCCAGCTCGCTCGCGAGCGCGCCGGCCTCGCGATCTCCCGGCGCACGCATGATCGTGTGGTCGCCGGGCGGCAGCAGCCGCCCGACGTCTGACACGCGCGCGGCGGCGACGGGGTCGTCGCCCGCGGGACCGTCTGCGACGGGCACGTCGTTCAGGTACTGGACACCGCCCACGGTCGTCCTGCCCATGCGCGGGTAGGCGGGGGC
>SLSM01000379.1 GCA_007130445.1 Trueperaceae bacterium
CCCCCGAAGGAGGCAGTCATGAAGCGCTTCGCATTGCTCGTCGTCGCGTGCGTCGGCCTGGCGTTCGCCCAGACCGGCACGCTCGAGCTCGCGGTCGACAGTTCGCCCGCCGGCCTCGACCCACACAAGGTCACCGCCTTCCCCAGCTTCGCCGTGATCAGCCAGATCTACGACGGTCTGCTCGAGATCAACGCCGACCTCCAACTCGAGGCGGCCCTCGCGGAGTCGTACACGATCTCCGACGACGGCCTGGTCTACACCTTCACGCTGCGCGACGGCGTGGTGTTCCACAACGGCCGCGCCTTCGTCGCCGACGACGTCGTGTACTCGCTCGAGCGCATCCTCGACCCCGAGACCGGCTCGCCCCAGGCCAGCCGCTTCAACCAGGTCGCCAGCGCCGAGGCCGTCGACGCGCGGACGGTCGTGTTCACCCTCAGCGAGCCGTTCGCGCCGTTCCTGTCGAACATGCCCAACCTCTACGTCGTCCCGCGCGAGGTCGTCGAGGAGCACGGGGACCTGCAACAGGTCGCCGTCGGCACCGGCCCGTTCGCGCTGGCCGAGATCGTCCCCGACACCTTCTTGCGGCTCGAGGCCAACGCCGACTACTACCGCCCCGGTGAGCCCGGCGTGGCGACGTTGCGCTTCAACGTCGTCCCCGAGGCCTCCACCCGCGCCGCGGGACTGCGCACGGGCACCTACCACCTCATCCCCGACGTCGACCCCACCACCGCGCTCACCCTCGGCAACGCCCCGAACGTGACGGTGCTCGAGGTCCCCGGATTGGCCTACACGCTCGTCGGCATGAACGTGACCCGCGAGCCGTTCGACGATCCGCGCGTGCGCCGGGCCATCAACCTGGCGCTCGACCGAGAAGAGCTCGTCGACGGCGTCTTCCTGGGCAATGCCGTGCCCGCCGGTCCGCTCTCGGCATCGCTTGCCAACTGGGCCGTTCCCACCGAGACCTTCCCCTGCTACGCGCACGACCCGGCCGCCGCTCGCGCGCTCTTGGCCGAGGCCGGCTACCCCGACGGGTTCGCGTTCACGATCCTGACCTTCGGCACCCGACGCGACGTGGCCGACACCGCCCAGGTCGTGCAAGCGCAGCTCGAACGCGCCGGCCTGGACGTCACGGTGAACGTGGCCGAGTTCGGCACCTTCGTGCAGGACTGGAGCAACTCGAACTTCGACGCCTTCGTCAGCATCAACGGCGGCAACATCGACCCCGACGGCTACATGCACCGCACCTTCATCACCGGCGGTTCGACCAACGTGTTCCAGTACTCCGACGCGCACGTCGACGCGCTGCTCGAGCGCGGCCGCACCACCGCCGACGTCGCCGAGCGCCAGTCGATCTACACCGAGCTGCAGAGCGCGCTGGCCTGCGAGGGCCCGATCGCGCACCTGAACTACGGCACGCTCTTCAGCGCCCATCGCGCCGAAGTGGAGGGCTTCCAGCAGATCGCGATCGGCAGCAACCTGCGCTACGTGCGCAACGTCACCCTGCGCTGACCGTGCGCATCTGCGTGCCGGTCGCCGTTCACCCCTGACCGGCGACCGGCACGCGCTCGTGCGCTGAGGAGTCGATGACCACCTACGTCATCCGCCGCCTGCTCGACCTCGCGTTCGTCCTGTTCGGGGTCTCGGTGCTCATCTTCATGATGCTGCGCCTGATCCCGGGCGACGCGGTCGCGATCATGCTGGGTGCCAACATCGACATCACGCCGGAGCGCATCGATGCGCTCCGGCGGCAGCTCGGGCTGCACCTACCGCTGCATCAGCAGTACGCGCAGTGGCTCGGCGGCGTACTGCAGGGCGACTTCGGTCGCAGCGTCTGGACGGGCCGCCCGGTCGCCGACGAGATCGTCGGCCGCCTGCCCGTCACGCTCCAGCTGTCGTTCATGGCGCTCGCGTTCGCCATCGCCGTGTCGTTCCCGCTCGGCATGATCGCGGCCGGCGCGCGCGGCGGACGCGCCGACGCGATCGTGCGACTCGCCAGCATCGTCGGCCTCACCCTGCCCTCGTTCTGGGTGGGCGTGCTGCTGCTCTACGTCACCTCGATGTACCTGCCGGCCTGGCCGACGATCGGCTACGTGCCCTTCGCCGAGGACCCCGTCGGCAACCTCGCCCGCATGGCGCTCCCGACCTTCGCCGTCTCGCTGCCGATGATCGCCGCGCTCACCCGCATCCTGCGCTCGAGCCTGCTCGACGTGCTCTCGCTCGACTACATCCGCACGGGCAAGGCCAAGGGCCTGGCGCGACGGACCCTGTTCTACAAGCATGCGCTTCGCAACGCGATGATCCCCGTGATCACCGTGATCGGCGTGCAGATCGGCTACTTGCTGTCGGGCGTGGTGGTGATCGAGCAGGTCTTCGCCATCCCGGGCCTCGGACGGCTCGTCATCGGAGCGATCAACGAACGCAACTACCCGCTCGCACAGGGCGTGATCCTGGTCGCGACGGTCGTGTTCGTGTTCGTCAACCTCCTCGTCGATCTCGCCTACGCCTGGATCGACCCCCGCGTGGAGTACGCCTGATGGCCACCATGGCGCGGCGCCTTTTCCGCAACCGGATCGGCTTCGCCGGCTTCGTCTTGTGCGTGATCGTGCTGATCGCGGCGCTGTTCGCGCCGCTCCTGGCGACCCACGGGCCGCGCGAGCAGTCGATCCGCGCGCGCTTCCAGGGTCCCAGCGCCCAACACGTCCTGGGGACCGACAACTTCGGCCGCGACGTCTACTCGCGCATCCTCTACGGCTTCCGAACCAGCATCGCGGTCGCCTTCGGCGCCGTCGGCATCGCCGCCTTGCTCGGCTCCGCCACCGGGCTCGCGGCGGCCTACTACGGTGGTTGGACCGACCGCCTCTTGATGCGCAGCATGGACGTGCTCCTGGCCTTCCCCATCATCTTGCTCGCCATCGCCGTCCTGGCGGTGCTCGGACCCGGCAGCGTCAACACCGCACTCGCGATCGGGATCGTGTACCTGCCGATCTTCGCGCGCCTGGCGCGCGGACCCGCGCTTACGGTGTTATCCTGGGATTACGTCGCTGCAGCGCGGGCGCTCGGAGCGGGCGGCCTCCGTATCATGGGTCGACACGTCCTCCCGAACGTCATGGCACCGCTGCTGGTGCAGCTGACCCTGTCGCTCTCGACCGCGATCCTGGTCGAGGCCTCGCTGTCGTTCCTCGGGCTCGGTACGCAACCGCCGACCCCGTCGCTCGGCTCGATGCTCTCCGAAAGCCGTGACTACATGCTGATCTCGGGCTGGCCCTCGTTCTTCTCCGGGTTCGCGATCCTGATCGCGTCGCTCGGCTTCAACCTCTTCGGCGATGGCCTGCGCGACGCCGTCGACCCGGCACTGCGCGGCGTGGACGGTTGAAGCACGCCAGCGTCACCGACGGCCGGTCCCCGGCTGATACGCTCATGGCATGCCCCCGCCACCGATCGACGGTACCGTCGAGCGCGCGCTGAGGTTCTCGGGCAGCGTCAACTGCCGCGACCTGGGCGGCCTCCCCGTCAGCGCTGGTGGTCGCACCAGGTTCGGCGTGCTGCTGCGCTCGGACGCCCTGCTCACACTCGCGCCCGAGGACGTCGCGCAGTTGCGCCAGCTGGCGCTCACGACCGTGATCGACCTGCGACAAGCCGGTGAGATCCTGCGCGACGGCAGCGCCCTGAGCGGCCGCGACGGCATCGACGAGCACCACGTGCCGATCTGGCAACCGATCCACGAAGCCGGCAGGCAGCCCTCCGATCCCTGGGACCTGACCGCGTGGTATCGCGCTGCGCTGGACCACTCCGGGGCCGCGTTCGCGCTGGCGTTCGAGCGCCTCGCCGCGGCGACCGGGGCCTCGCTCTTCCACTGCACGGTGGGCAAGGACCGCACCGGGCTCCTGGCCGCGCTCGTGTTGGAGAGCGTCGGCGTGGGACGCAGCGACGTGGTCGACGACTACGTCCTGACACACGAGCGCATCGACCCGATCCGGACCCGGCTCGTCGCCGACGCCGAGGCGCGTGGCATCGATCCGGTCGACTTCGTGCGCATGCTGGGCGCCGATGCGGACACGCTGGCTTCCGCCCTCGAACACCTCGACCGGCGCTACGGCGGTGCGGAAGCCTACCTGCTCGCCGCCGGTGTGCGCGAGGAGAGCCTGAGACGCCTGTCGTCACGCCTGGTCGCGTCCGGCCCAGCGGCAGGCGGCACCGCGCCCGCTCGCTCCAGAGGTGCCTGACCAACACCCGGGGTACGCTCGGGCACGCTGTCAGGAGGCTCGCATGGACCCGATCCGGACCGCCGCTCAGGACCTCGCATCCGATACCGTCGCGCTGCGGCGCGACCTACACGCGCACCCCGAGATCGCCTTCGAAGAGGTGCGGACGGCCGGCATCGTTGCCGACCGCCTGCGTTCGCTCGGTCTCGAACCGCGGACCGGACTCGGCGGCACCGGCGTGGTCGCGGTCCTCGAGGGTACGCGCCCCGGCAAGACGGTGCTGGCACGCGCCGACATCGACGCGCTGCCCATGCCGGACGACAAGACCGTCGACTACCGCTCGACGAACGCGAACGCCTGCCACGCCTGCGGTCACGACGGACACACGGCGGTCCTGCTGTCCGTAGCCCGGATCCTCAGCGAGCGCAGGGCCGACCTCCGCGGTCGTGTGGTGTTCGTCTTCCAACCAGCCGAGGAGATCGTCCAGGGGGCCGCCGCAATGCTCGCAGACGGCGCGCTCGACGGCATCGAGGCCGACACCGCGGTGGGGCTGCACCTGAGCACCATGCACCCCACCGGCACCGTCGCCGTGCGGGCCGGGCCCGCCATGGCGGCCGCCGACGCCTTCCGCCTGATCGTGCGTGGTCGTGGTGGGCACGCCGCGAAACCCAACGAGACCGTCGATCCGATCGTGATCGCCGCGCAGCTCATCACGGCGCTGCAGACGCTCGTCGCCCGCGAGACCGATCCCGTCGACCAGGCGGTGCTCAGCATCACCAGCGTGCACGGAGGCACGGCGTTCAACATCATCCCCGAGGAGGTCGAACTCAAGGGCACGCTGCGCACCTTCCACGCCGCGACGCGCGAGCGGCATCGGGGTCGGATCGCCGCACTTGCGGATGCGATCGCGACCGGCATGCGCGGCAGCGTCGTCTTCGACTGGCGCGACGGGTCGCCGGCCGTGGTGAACGACGAGTCTGCGACCGAGCGCGTGCGCCACGTGGCCGCGGCGATCGACGGGGTCGACCACGTGATCGTCGCCGCCCAGATCATGGGCGGCGACGACATGGCGCTGTGGTTGCAGCGCGCGCCTGGTTGTTACTGGTTCGTCGGCGCTCGGGCCGGCGAGGCGAGCTCGTTCCCTCACCACCACCCCAGCTTCGACATCGACGAGGCTGCGTTGCCGTTGGCCGTCGAGCTCTTCACGAAGGTGATCCTCGACGCACTGGACGCGTGAAGCGCTCTCAGCGGCCTTGCGGGTGCAGCTCGAGTCCGGCCGCGAGGGTGATCGCCTGGACTTCGCGCTCCACCGCCTCTTGCACTAGCAGCTGAGCGATCTGGTCCTCCACCGCCTCGAGCGGGACGAGCTCGCCGTCCTCCATGGTGACCGCTTCGGGGTTGGTCTCGTACCACGCCTCGACGTCCGCCGCGCTGACGTCGATGTCGGTCGCCAGGTCGTCGACGACGGCCTGCACGGAGAGGTTGACGGCGAGCGCGTCGCGCAGCGTCGTCTCGTCCGCGTACCCGGCGGTGTCGAGCCAGGCCTGGAACGCGGCGCCGTCGGGCTGCTCGGCGCGGAGTTCCTCGACGACCGCGGCGACGTCTTCGTCGGTCGCGGCGAGCCCACGCGCGTGTGCCTCGGCCGCCAAGATGCGTTGCGTCGCGTACTGCTCGAGGAACCCGGCCTTGAAGGGCTCGAACTCGGCGAGCACCTCGTCGTCGACGGGCAGCCCCTGTCCGATGGCCGTACTGCGTGCGGCGAGCTCGAAGGCCCGATCGAACTCGGCCATCGTGATCGTCGTGTCACCGAACACGATCACCACGGCGTCGGGGTCGTCGGTCAGGGGATCTGCTGGTGGCGCGGTCTGGGCGAGCGCGGCGCCGAGCGCCAACGCGAGAGCGACGAGGGTCAGGATCAGTGGCCGTTGGTTGGATCTGTGCATGGAGCTCCTCTGATGAGAGGCGGGGTGTGGTCGGACGGACGGGCGACCCTACCAATGCCCGTATGAGGTTCCTGGGCACCCGATGAGTGCGGGTACGACCAGCGCGAGGCGCTCCACGCGACGAGGCGGTGGGCCGGATACGTCCGGCCCACCGCCTCGAGTTCCCGGGTTCACGGCACCCGGTGGACGCGCCCGTGCTCAGCGCGTCTTGGTCACCAGATGCAGGTCCTGGAACGTGGCCGACGCGTACGGGTGCACGCTCGAGCCGAGGATGAACAAGTCGAAGTCCTTGTCGGGACCGAGGATGCGGTCGATGAACGCGCCGAACGCCTCGACCGTCACGTCGATGTCGATACCGACCTGAGCGGCCTCGAACTGCAGGATCTCGGCGATCTGGATGCGCACCGGGTTCTCGTTGGTGTGCAGACGCACGGCCACGCCATCGCCGAGGCCGGCCTCTGCGAGCAGCGCGCGGGCGCGCTCGTGGTCGTAGGGGTAGCGCGGGATGTCGTCGGCGAAGTAGATCGACTCGGGCGAGATCGGGCCGACGCCGAGCGTGCCGATGCCGTTCAGAACCCGCGCGACGATGCCTTCGCTGGGGATCAGGTGCGCCATAGCGCGCCGCACCGCGTCGTTCGCGAGCGTCTCGTTACGGAAGTTGAAGCCGAGGTAGGCGTGACCGAGGCCGGTCGAACGGGTGACCGTGATGCCATCGGTCGCCTCGAGCCGCGGCACCTCGCCGGGCGTCACCTGACCGTGGAACAGGTCGATCTCGCCGGCCTCGAACGAGAGCAGGCGCGTGCCGTCTTCGGTGATGGGAAGGAACACGACACGGTCGACGTTGCCGCGCTCACCCCAGTAGTCGTCGAACGCCTCGATGACCATGCGGTCGTCGCGCACCCACTCCACGAAGCGGAACGGGCCGGTGCCGATGGGGTTGGTGTTCCAATCGTTCGTGTCACCGATGTCGCTCGGCAGGATGTGCAGCCGCGCCGCCGATAGCCGTTTCTGCTCCGACCCTTCGGGCCCAAGTCACCGTTCCTTCATACGTGGCGTGGATCATCGTGGCCGCTCGCGCGCACCGGCGAAGCGCGGCGCGACGTCGGCGCCACGTCGTCGTTGGGGTAACGCACACCGAGCTGCGCACGGGCGTCGTCGAAGCACCGCATGAGCGCCAGCGTGTCGCGAAGCGGCATGGTGGCGCTCTCGAGCTCCGCTCGCTGGATACAGCGCGTCACCTCGCGCAGCTGGTACGTGTACCCAGGGGCGGGCGTGGCGACGCGGACCTCGCTGGTGTCGCCGCCGCGGGTCAGCGTGAAGCCGGCTGGGTTCGGCAGCGGGGCCAGCGTCCGCACGACGCCGGCGTCACCGCCGATGGTGGCGGTCCCGGTGTGAGCGCTCACGAGCGAGACGGTCACCTGCGCGCGGGCGTCGCCTGCGTAGGCGACCTCGAGCGCCGACAGTGCGTCGACACCGTTCTCGGCGAGCACGCCGCGCGCGGTGGTCGCACTCGGGAGGCCGAACGCGGCCGCGGTCCAGGTGAGCGGGTACACCGCGAGGTCGAGCAGCGCGCCGCCACCGGCACCGCGCGCCCACAAGCGCGAATCGGGGTCGAAGGGCACGCGCATGCCGAGGTCGGCCTGCGCCCACCGAGGCGTGCCGATGGCGCCGTCGGCGAGATGGTCGACGAACGCCTGGTAGACCGGCAGGAAGCGCGTCCAGACGGCCTCCATCAGGAACCGTCCGCGCTCTCGAGCGAGCGTCACGAGGTCCGCGGCCTCGGCGGCCGTGACGGCGAACGCCTTCTCGATCAGCACGTGCTTGCCGGCCTCGAGCAGGGTGCGGGCGATGGCGTGGTGCTGCCCATGCGGCGTCGCCAGGTAGACCACGTCGACCGCGGCATCGGCCGCGAGGTGCTCGACGCCGCTACCGCCCGCATCGTCGTGATAGGCGACGCGGGCACCGAACTCACGGGCGAACG
>SLSM01000075.1 GCA_007130445.1 Trueperaceae bacterium
GCCGACTCGCCGCCGACCCCCGCGACGGTTGGGCGCTCGATCTCGACCTCGACGTGCCGCTCGCTGGCGACGGCATCGAGGCCTGGCGCCTGGCGGTGTCGGGCCGGGCCACGGGTGGCCCGGCGGGAGCGACGCTGGACACCGCCCTCGCGCTGGTCGGCCCGGTCGCTGCCCACGGCCGCGCCTGGTTCGAGCGCGGAGCGCTGCGCGCCGACCTCGTCGGCGAGGGACTCAGCGCCAGCGCGCGCTGGGACGACGCGGGAGGACGCGCGCAGCTGCGGCTCGGCGACGTCGACGTCGCTGCCTGGCTGCCGTGGCTCGACGCGCCGCGCGCGTCGTTGACGCTCGACGCGACGCTCGGCGGCGAAGGCTCGGTGGTCGTGGCGGACGACCTGCGGCTGCGGCTCCCCGGCGGCAGCGTCAGCGGCCAGGGGCGCCTGAGCGCCGACGGTCGACTCGACGTGACCGCGCGGTCCGACCTCGACCTGGCAGATCTCGACCTCGGCCCCGCCCTGACCGGCCGCCTCACGGGCCCCTTCACGCTGACCACCAGGCTCGACCGGCCGCTCGCCGACGCGGAACTCGCCGGCGTGCTGGTGCTGTCGGGCGGACGCGTCGAGGGCGTCCCCGGCCGCTACGCCGGCGACCTCCAGGTCACCGGCCCCGCCGCCGATCCCCTCGTCAGCCTCGTGCTCCGCGCCGACGATGGGGTCACGGGCAGCCTGCGCGCCCAGCTGCGACCGCGCGAACAGCGCGGGAGCATCGACGCCGACGTGCGCAGCGGCGACACGGCCGCCGTGCTCCAGGCGCGCTACGAGCCCGGCAGCCTGCGCGCCGACGGACGCATCGAGCTCGCGCCGGGTGCCGCGCTGCGCGTGCGGACGGTCGACGACGGTGTGAGCGTCACCTGGGACGCCGACCCCGAGGCGTTGACGCTGCGCGTGACCGGCGCCCCATGGCGCGTCGGCGTCCGCGGCGACCTCGCGCTGCTCACGCCCACGCTCGCGGGCCTGCTCGACGCCGAGCTGCACTGGGCGGAGGGTCCCTGGCCGGCGCCGCGCGGGACGGTGCAGGGCCTCGCCGTCGCCGACGTCGCGCTCGGCGACGCCCTCCTGGAGGGCACGGGGGGCGCGCGCGCCGACTGGTCGCTCGCGGGCGAGTGGGGGCGCCTGGACATGGCGCTGCCCGAGGGGCGCGTCGCCGCATCGCTCGTCGATGTCGCGCTGCCGCCGCTCGGCACCGACGCGCGGCTCGGCCTCGTCCTGGGCGGCACCATCGATGCCCTCGACGTGCGCGCCACGCTCGCCGGCGCGCTCGCCGGCGCGCCCCTCGCCGTGGTGCTCGAGGGCGGCCTCGACCTCGGCGCGGGGAGCGGCGTCCTGAGCGTGGCAGGTGAGGCGCTCTCCGGCCGGCTGGAGGGCGTGCTGGAGCGCACGGCGCTCGGCGTCTGGCGCGGCGGCGTCGGCCTGGCGGACGCGGCACTGGCCGACAGCGACCTGCGCGCCGACGTGACCCTGGCGGGCGCCCAGCCGCTGCCGATCCTGGAGGGGCACGCCACGCTGGGCGATCTCGTGGCGCTGAGCGCGAGCTTCGACGGCGACGCGCTCGACCTCGACGTGACGGCTGCGCGGGGCGACGTCGGGGCACTGCGGCTCGCGGGCCGGGCGTGGCCGGAGTTCGACATGGAGCTGACCGACCCAGGCAGCGAGGGCGGCGGGCTGCTGCGACTGCGCGGCAGTTGGGACGACGCCGAACGGCCGCTGCGCGCCACGGGCGACGTCAGGGTGGCGCTCGGACCGGTCGTCGTCGGGCTGCAGGGGACCGAGGCCGGGGCGCTGCGCCTGCGCGCGACGAGCGACGTCGTCGAGGGCGGTTGGCTGGAACGGACGCTCCCCGACGGACCGCTGCTGACGACCGTCCAGGCGCTGAGCGCCGAGGGCCTGCGCCTGGACGGGCGCGGCAGCGTGCAGGGGTCGATCGCCCTCGGCGTCGACGGGTCGGTGCGCATCGACGCGCTCACCCTCCCGATCGCCGGCGTCGGCGTGCAGATCGACGGCGCAGCCGACGGCGTCGAGCGCATCGAGGCGAGCGTGCGCGCCGACCTCGCCGCCTACGCCGATGCGCCCTGGTGGCCCGCCGGCTTCGATCCACGTGCCCCGCTCGAGGCCGAGCTCACGCTCGCCGAGGGGCGCCTGGTGCTCGCGAGCGCGGCGCCCTGGTCGCTGCGGCTCGAGGCCGACCTGGACACCAACACCGTCGCGCTGCAGGGCGACGTCACGTGGTCGGCGCCGGACGGCGAGGCGGGGTTGCGAGGCCAGCTCAGGGCGGCGCCCGGCGTCGGCGTATCCGGCTCCGTGTCGCTCTCGAACGTGGTCGTGGACGCCGCGGAGGGCGCCCCGGTCCGGGTGGACGGCAGCGTCCGCGGCATCGGTGGTGGCGTCGACCTCGACCTCACCCTGCGCTCGCGGCGCAGCGCGCTCAGCGCACGCGGCACGGCGCCGCTGCCCGCCGCCGCGCTCGCCGGTTGGTACCCCGACGCGCCGGGCGTGGCGCGCAGCATCGACCTCCGGGTCGCGGCGCTCGACCTGCGCGACGTCCCGGGCGTCGCCACGGCGGTCCCCTTCCTCACGGGGGTGGTCACGGGATCGCTGGTGGTCCGCGGCGACCAGGCCATCGGGCAGCTCGTGGCGGGCGACCTCCGCATCGCCGAGCGCGACATCCCGCTCATCGCCACGATCGCGGCCGACCTCGCGCGGCCCAGCGCCGACGTCCGCATCGAGGGCACGGGCGGCCCGACGGGCGGCGTGGGCAGCAACGTCGCGGTGTCGTGGCAGGGCGGCCGCTTCGAGGCCCTGGCCCGCCTGGAGCGCTTCCCGCTGCACGCGCTCGCGGAGGGGCTGGTGGGGCCGAGCGACGTGAGTGCCGAGGTGACCGGGGTGGTGCGCGCGGGCTGGGACCCGAGCGACGCGACCCCGATCGACCTGCGGGTCGCCACCGAACACGTCCGGCTCGAGCGCGACGGCGTGGTCACCACGGGCCGCATCGCGTTCGACCTCGCCGACGGTGCGCTGCGGATCCAGGAGGCCTCGTTCGAGGGTCGCGGCGCCTGGCAGGCACGCGGCGAGGTGCGGACCGAGCGCATCGATCTCGAGCTCAGCGCCGACGCGGCCGACTTCGGACCGCTGCTCGGCCTGGTGCCGGTCCTGGCGCGCTACGGCGTCAGTGCCGAGGGCGACCTGCGGATCGTCGGGAGCGGCACCGTCGCGCAGCCGGTCGTGACGGTCGTCAGCGAGCGCCTCCAGATCGACGTCGCCGGCACCAGTTACGAGCTCAGGGACGGCGACGTCCGACTGGAGGGCGACACCCTGGCGGTCGCGCTCGAGCTGGCGGCCGTCGCGCCGCTCGAGGGCATGCTCCGCGTCACCGGTGGCGGTCGGCTACGGCTCAGCCCGTTCGATCTCGACGACGTGCGCCTCGTGGCGCTCGGCGAGCTCGACATCCCGCTGCTCGGACGCGTCGAGGCGATCGAGGCGTCGTTGACGCAGCGCAGCGGCGGAGCACCGGCGCTGCTCGTGGACGGCGTGCTCGGGGCGCCGTTCCGGATCGACGGCACGCTGGCCCCCTTCGACCTGCGCGCCGTCGGGCGTGGCCTGCAACTGGCGGTGCCCTACCTGTTCGTCGGGAACGCCGTGCTCGACGCCGACCTGCGAGCCCGCATCGACGACGGCCTGGTGCTCTCCGGGGTCGTCGACGCGAGCAGCGTCCGGATCGACCTGGGCGCCAGGGCAGCCGCCACACCAGCCGACGCCGACCCGGCGGTCACGTTCACCCCCAGTGAGCGCGCCGCTCGCCGAGCGGCGCAGTCGCTGGTGGTGTTCGACGGCATCCGCATCGTCGCTCCTCAGCGCGTGACGCTCTCGGAGACGCTCGGGAGCGCCGAGGCCGCCTTCGACCTGACGCTCACGGGCAGCGTCGCCGAGCCCCAGTTGCAGGGCAACGCGACCGCGCTGCGCGGTACCTTCCGCTTCTCCGGGCGCGACTTCGAGCTCGTGCGCGCGGACGCGCGCTTCGACCCGGCCCAGGGCGTGCTGCCACGCATCAGCGTGGTGGCGCGGAGCGTGTTCGAGAAGGCCCGCGTCGTCACGCCGGGCAGCGCGATCACGTTCGCGACCCCGTCCGGTCCGCGCTTCGAGGTGATCTTGGCGTTCGACGCGGACGTCACCGCGGACGCAGACGGCGACGTGAACCTCGACCTGGTCCCGAGCCTCACCAGCGACGCGACCATCGAGGTGGCCACCGCCCAGAACGGGCTCACGGCCGGCGCTCGGCCGCTCACCGACCTCGAGCTGCTGGGCCTGATCGCGCTCGGTCGGCTCGAACCCGGCGGCGGCGGGGCGTTCGCCGGGGCCGTGGCGCAGTCGGCGCTCGACACGGCGCTCGACCTGCTGGTGGTCTCGGAACTGCAGGCGGCGCTCTCGGACGCGCTGGGCATCGACCTGGTCGAGATCCGCACGAGCGCGCTCACCGACCTCTTCGACGGCACCGGCGACCCCTTCAGCGTGTCGCTGCGCTTCGGCGGTTACCTCTCCGACGAGCTGTTCGCCTCGTATCGCGTCGGCACGTTCGACGACGCGGAGCGCGCGTTCGCGTTCACGAACGAGGTCCTGCTCACGTACGACCTCGGCCCGGTGTCGTTCGATCTCTCCGGCCGCCTCGACTTCCCCACCGCCGGCGCGGGCCAACCCGTGCCGGGCGTGTCGGCCGCCGTGCGCTACGACATCAGCCGCTCGTTCGCGCTCGAGGCCGGGGTCGACCTGCGCACCGAGCGCCAGACGGCCCGGCTCGGCGTCACGCTGCGCTGGTGAGGCGGCGCGCGCCGCTGGGCGACGTGTACGGGTGACACGCCGTGCCCGGCGGCGGCGACGCGAGGCCGCTGGTATAACCGTATGACCCGGGGTACAACCCCCGAGGAAGCCGAGGACCCATGGCCGACTTCCAACACGACACCTCGATCGTGCTGCGATTGCCACTGACCAACCCGATCGTCAACGCTCCCCCCGCCGAACTCTACGAGCACGCGATCGGGCGGGGCGAGGCGAAGCTCGCGGCGCGCGGCCAGCTCGTCGCCGACACCGGCAAGTTCACCGGCCGCTCGCCACGGGACAAGTACGTGGTGCGAGACGCCGTGACCGAGTCGACCGTCGACTGGGGCCCCGTGAACCAACCCCTCGACCCCGAGTCGTTCCAGCGGCTGCAAGAGGACATGTTCGACGCGGCCGCCGAACGGCAGCTGTTCGTCCAGGACCTCTACATCGGCAGCGATCCCGCGCACCAGGTCCCGGTGCGCATCGTGACCGAGAAGGCCTGGCACTCCCTGTTCGTCCGCAATCTGTTCATCACCGAGGCCGCGGAGGGGGCGCAGCCGGGTCGCCTGGGCTGGACGGTGCTCGACCTGCCGAGCGTGCGGGCGCACCCGACGCGCCACGGCACGCGCGGCACCACGGCCATCGCCGTCGACTTCGGCAAGCGGCTGGTGCTGATCGCCAACACCGAGTACGCGGGCGAGGTGAAGAAGTCGATCTTCTCGGTGCTGAACTACCAGCTGCCGCACGACGGCGTGCTGCCGATGCACTGCTCGGCCAACGAGGGCGAGGGCGGTGACGTCGCGCTCTTCTTCGGCCTCTCGGGCACCGGCAAGACCACGCTCTCGGCCGATCCGACGCGCGCGCTGATCGGCGACGACGAGCACGGCTGGTCCGAGGACGGCGTGTTCAACTTCGAGGGCGGCTGCTACGCCAAGGCGATCAAGCTCACGGCCGAGGCGGAGCCGGAGATCTACGCGGCCTCGACGCGCTTCGGCGCGGTGCTCGAGAACGTCGTCCTGGACCCCGTGACGCGGTACGTCGACTTCTTCGACGACCGCAAGACCGAGAACACACGCGTGGCCTACCCGCTGCACTTCATCCCGAACGCCAAGCCCGGTTCTCGTGGCGGGCACCCTCGGAACCTCGTGTTCCTGACGGCCGACGCCTTCGGCGTCATGCCGCCGATCAGCCGCCTCACCACGGAGCAGGCGATGTACCACTTCCTCGCCGGCTACACCGCCAAGGTGGCGGGCACCGAGCGCGGCGTGACCGAGCCGCAGGCGACGTTCTCGACCTGCTTCGGCGCTCCGTTCATGCCGCTCCCGCCGGTCCGGTACGCGACCATGCTGGGCGAGCGTCTGCGACGGCACGGCTCGCGCGTGTGGCTGGTGAACACCGGCTGGACGGGCGGACCGTACGGCGTCGGCTCGCGCATCGCCCTCGCGGACACGCGTGCGCTCTTGGGCGCGGCCCTCTCGGGCCAGCTCGACGACGCGCCGACGCGGGTCGATCCCGTCTTCGGCGTCGAGGTGCCCACGTCGGTCCCCGGGGTCGAGGACGCGATCCTCACGCCGCGCGACACGTGGGACGACGCCGGCGCCTACGACGCGCAGGCGAGCGAGCTCGCGGCGATGTTCCAGCGGCACTTCACGCGCTTCGCCGACCAGGTGCCCGACGCCGTGCGCGCCGCGGGTCCGACCGGCTGAACGCCGCTCACTCCCGCCCGGTCTCGAGCCGGTGGAGGCGCCACGTGCCGAACGCGAGCGAGCCGAGCGCGACGAGCGCGGTCAGCGTGATCGCCGCGAGCAGCACCAACCTGCCCTCGGGCGTCGCCCAGACCGCCGTGGTCGGGTCGACGAGCGCCATCCAGGCCGGGTACGCCAGCACCGTCGTCAGGGCGGCGGCGTACGCCAGGCCGATCGTCATGTAGAGCAGGCCGCCGGGCGACATCGGGATCTCGGCGGGGTTGGTGGCGTCGAAGCGCGGGAAGGCCGCGCCCAGGCCGACGCCGAGACCCGCGACCGCCACCGCGGCGCACAAGCCGGCGACCACGGAGGCGGTGGCCAGCACCGGCGTGACGTCGAGGACGAGCGCCTGGGCGACGCCGAGCCCACCGCCGAGCACGAGCAGCGTGGGCAGGGCGTGCAGGAACTTGCCGAGCACCAGCGCGCGGGTGCGGAGCGGGCCGGTGCGGAGCAGCCACCACCCCTCGCCCTCGAGCGACACCACCGGGAACGCCAGGCGCACGCCGACGCCGGTCACCAGGAAGCCCAGGAAGGCCACGTTGAGCGTCCCGAGCGCGTCGCGGAAGCGCTGCCCCTCGACCGCCACGCTGGCGGTCGAGACCAGGTAGACCCCGGCCAGCGCGACCAGCACCAGCAGCTGCGACCACTGCGTCGGATCGCGCATGAGCACGCGGACGTCCTTGACCACCACCGCCCCGGTCGGTCCCAGCCGCGCCAACGGCCGCTCCCACCACGCCGCCGGCCGGTTGCGGGGGTCGGCGACGCGGCCGTGGTGGTGATCCAGGCCACGCACCCAGCCCTCGCGGTACGCCACCGCCGCGAGCCGTCCCACGCCCCACAGGCCGAGCGCGGCGCTGGCGACCAGCAGCACCAGCCCGGCGCTGAGGGCGGCGCCGTCGAGGGCGCTCCAGATGGCGCTCGAGGCCCAGCCCGGCGGCAACCAGCCGACGCCGAGGTCGGCGAAGGTGGTCAGGAACACCTCGAACTCCTCCGGGGTGAGGTCGGTGAGCTGCTCGGGGCGCAGCGCCCGCAGGCCGAGGATCAGACCGGCGGCCAGCACCACGCTGAGCGCGGTCGCCGCCTCCTTGACCCGTCCGGCCGGCGCCACGCGCATGAGCACCAGCGCCGCCAGCGCACCGAGCGTGACCGGCACCGCGAACAGCGCCAGCACCGCCGCGAGCGACGCGAAGTAGAAGGTCCAGGGCGCGTCGCGCGCCAACCCCAGACCGACCAGCACCGGCACGGTCAGCAGCGCCGGCACCAGCGCCGAGCTCAGGTACGTCTCGACCACCTTCAGGCCGAACACGCGCGGCGCCTCGAGCGGCAGGGCCAGCAGGAAGGGCAGGTCGTCGGACGCGTAGAGCGTGGTGATCGCGGTGGTCAGGACGGAGAACGCCACCGCCAGCATCAGCAGCGTGACCAGCGCCTCGACGCTGCGCTGCAAGGCGGCGTCGGCGATGGTGCCGATGGCGGGGAACTGGTCGACGAAGGTGACGCCGCGCAGCGTGGCCCAGCC
>SLSM01000370.1 GCA_007130445.1 Trueperaceae bacterium
CTCGCCCCCGAGCCGCATCAGGATCACCGGCTCGAGGTCGCCGAGCCAGGCCGCGGCCTCCTCCTGGCTGACGAAGCGCGGCTCGGGACTCGCTTCGGCGACGCCGCGCAGACCGCGGAACCCGAGCGCGGGGATGCCCTGCGGCGGCGGGCCACCCGACAGGATCTCGCCCAACGGGATCGAGGCGTTGTCCGCAGTCACCCGCAGCCGCTCGAGTTGCGCCTCGCTCACGGCGAGCGCGTGCGACGCGACCAGGGCGAGGACGATGGCGGCGAGCGCCGGCCACGGTGGGCGGCGATTGGCGGTATGCGGTGCACGGGTGGTGTCCATGTGTGTGAGCGTAGACGGCCGCGGCCTGACCGTCGGTACAGATCACGACGAGATGCGTGTCTGTGACGCGCTCGCGTGTATTCCAGACGACGCACGACCAACGCCGGGGCGAGGCGCGCTAAGCTGACTCGATGCGAGCATCGGTGTGGTTCGCCCAAGGGACGCGCTTCTCCGAGGTCATGGCGGGCGACGCGATGGACGAGTTCATGCGAGTCTGCCCGGAGCGCCCCTTCGTGCGCGGCTCGTACCTGTTCCGGCAGGGCGACCCGGCGACCCATATGCACGTGATCGCCAAGGGTCAGGTGAAGCTCATGTCGCTGACACCCGAGGGGAACGAGCGCGTGGTGGCGGTGTTGGGCCCCGACGACTTCATCGGCGAGGCGTTCGTGATCGACGCCGACCGCTACCTTCTCGACGCGGTCGCCATCACCGATGTCGTCGCATGTCCCATGGACCGCGACCAGTTCACACGGCTGGCGCTGCACTCGCCGACGTTCACGGTGCGCTTCGCCGAGATCCTGGCGACGAACCTGGTGCGCTGTCGCCAATTGCTCACCCACTCGCTCGACCCGGTCAAGCGCCGTGTCGCCAAGGTGATGCTCGATCAGGCGGAGCGCTTCGGCGAGCCGCTGGGCGGCGGCGACCTGGTGTCGCTGCAGACCGAACTGCGCCACGACGACATCGCCTCGCTCGCCTCCGCCACGCGCGTGTCGGCCTCGACCGCGATCGCGGAGCTGCGCGAGCTCGGCATCGTCGAGGGGAGCCGGGGCGCCTACCGCATGTCGCTCGCCGGACTGCGGGCGTACGTGGCCGACGAGCTGGGCTGACGAGCGCCAGACGAACGGCCCGAGGACGAATCCTGCATCCTCGGGCCCGATGTGGCGTGCCGGGCGGCGCTCGATGCGCCGCCCGGCACGTGTTGGGTCAGCGCACGTCGTCGATGTCGTCGTCGGCGATCGTCGCCGACTGGAAGTCGTTCTGCGCCGCCAGCTGCGCGACCGCCGGCGTGATGGTCGTGTCGGAGCGCTCCAAGCGGATGCCCGAGCCGGCGCTCTGACGCACCACGTTGTCGACGAAGGTGAGGCTCGCCGCCTGGCCGCCGCCGGTGCCCTCGCCGACGCCGTCGCCGACGCGGACCGAGGTCGTGATGCCACCGCCGCCGACGGGGTTGAAGGAGAGGCTGTTCTGGCCGGCGAACTCGATCTGGGTGAAGCGAAGCTCGTTGGCCGGGTTGGTGGTGTTGATGTGGAAGCCGGGCCAGTCGCCCGCGGTTTCGGTCGCGCCCGTGAACACGATGCGATCTCCGGCCGCGGATCCGCCGATCGCGCTGAGGCCTGCGCCGTCCTGCACGCGGATGCCGGCGTCCGCGGCGAACGCGAGGCGCGCACCGGGAGCGATCGTCACGAGGGTGCTCGCGCCGTCGATCACGGCGGCACGCGCGAAGCGGTACGGCACGTTGAGCGCCGGCCAGGTGCGCGTCCCGGTCACGACGGGCGGCGCCGAGGTGTCGTCGTCGTTGACCAGCACGACGTTGTCGCCGTTGGCCGAAGGAGCGGCGCCGTAGTCGGCCTCGGTCGAGAGCATGTGGAGCTGGGCGGCCGTCACGGCCACGCCGGGACCCTGGTTCTCGATGAAGCGGTTCTCGCCGCTCATCGTGACGATCGCCTCGCGTTCGACGAACAGGCCCGCGGCGCGCCGCGTCGCCTCCGCCTGGGTCGCGCGGATCGTCACGGTGTCGAGGCTGAGCGTGCCGCCTCGCTGGACGCGGATGCCGCTGTTGAAGTTGCCGAGGTGGAAGGCGTTCGCGTAGTTGCCCGCGTACTCGATCGTGGTGTGCGCCAGCGTGGCGACGCCGTTCGGGTACACCAGGAAGCCGTGCCAGCTGCCGGGCGTGGCCGTCGACGCCGTGAAGCGGATCGGCGTGGCCTCGGTCCCGAGGGTCTGGAGCGTCCCCACCTCGGCGCGGATGCCGGTGGTGTCGCTCACGGCGCGGACGACGGACGGGCTCTGGAACGTCAGCGTGGCGTCCTCGGTCACGCGCTTGGTCCCGTCGAGGTCGTGGCACCCCGGCGGGACGGTCGTGTCCGTGTCGATGAAGGTCGGCAGGTTCAGCGCGGTGTAGGTCGTGCAGACGACCTCGAGCGTGGCACTCGCGGAGCGGCTCGAGTCGGCCTGGCTGGTGGCGGTGATCGTCACGGTGGCGGGGCCGACGCCCGTGACGACGCCGTTCGCGTCGACCGTCGCGACGGCCGTGGTGCTCGTGCTCCACGTGACCGCCTGGCTGGCGTCGGCGGGCTCGACGCTCGCGCTGAGGGCGAGGGTGCCGCCGACGGAGACGGTGCCGGTCGCCGGCGTCACCGTCACGCCGGTGATGCCCGTGGTGGGGCCTCCCGGGCCGCCGGGGCCGGACGCGGGGCCGCCGCATGCGGCGAGGGTCGCGAACGAGGCGAGGAGCGCTGCGCCTCGGATCCAGTGCTTCATGATGGGTACCTCCTGAGGGCTGGGTTCGGTGGTCGCTGGCCGGGATCGCGCAGCGCGTGCTGGGAGATCGTGTGACCGCCGGGTCTGGGACGAACCTCCCGAACGTATCCAGGCGCGCGTTTGGTCAGCGTTTGACGTCCGTTTGAAGGCCGTGTATGCGCGGTGAAGGGTTCATCTGCGTCGTCGTGATCGGCGGATGTCGCAGGGTGCGTGTGTCGAGCGCCGAACGGCGCGTTCGGTGCGGTTTCGGTATCGTGCCTCATGTCAATCGTCGTACGCCTCTTCGGCGACCCCGCCGTGTCCGAAGGGAGTGAACGGCACGCGTTCGGGACGACGATCGACGACGCCGTGCTGTGCTACCTCGCGCTCCAAGGCGACTGGATCCCGCGAGGCGTCATGGCCGGGCGCTTCTGGCCCGACTCGAACGAGACGAGCGCCCGGGCGAACCTCCGTTGGAGATTGCACCGGGTGCGCGCCCGTTCGTACGCCCGTGGCCTGGAGGCCACGCGCGACCATGTCCGGTGGCCGGTCGCCACCGACCTGGCGGAGTTCTGGCAGGCCCACGGCGAGCGTGCGTACGAGCGAGCGGTCGACCTCGTGCGCGCGCCGCTCCTCGGCGACACGCGCTTCGAGTGCAGCCCGCTCGTCGAGGCCGTGTTCCAGCGGGAGCGCGAGCAGGTGCACCGCGCCTGGCGTGAGGCGGCGCTCGTGGTCGCCGCCGAGGCCGTTGTGGCGGACCGCCACGCGCACGCCGCGAGCGTCCTGCAGCGGGTCCTCGACCACGAGATGCTCGACGAAGAGGTGCTCCAGGCGTACCTGCGAGCGGCGTACCTCGATGGGCAGCGTGAGGCGGCGCTGCGCACGTTCGCCGACTTCGAGCGGCACCTTCGCGACGAGTTCGGCATCGCACCCCTCGCCGACACGCGCTCGATCGTCGCGACCATCAAGGGCGTCGACGACCTGGTCGGGTCGGTGCGTTCCTCGGACGGTGCATCGCACGCTGATGCAGCGGCTCCGCCGGCGCCCGCGGCGGCGGCTGCGCGCACGCCCGCGGCGGCGGCCAGCGACGAGGCGAGCCGCGCCGGGCGAGACGCCCTACCGCGCTTCCTCACCAGCTTCGTCGGCCGCGTCGACGAGCGCGAGCAACTCGCGCACCTGCTCGACGCCGAGGGTGAGCGACTCGTCACCGTGCTGGGCCTCGGGGGTGTCGGCAAGACACGCCTGGCGGTCGAGGTCGCCCGAGACCTGGCGCCGCGCTTCTCCGACGGCGTGGCGTTCGCCGATGTGGCCGAGCTCGACGATCCTGCGCGACTGTCGGTGGCCCTCCTCGAGGCGCTGGTCCCGAACGAACACGTCGCGAACGACCCCGACACCCACCTCGTCGACCTCGTCAATGAGCGCGAGTTGCTCCTCGTGATCGACACCTTCGAGCACGTGCTGGCGGCCGCACCGTTGTTGAGCCGGCTGACTGCCGAGGCGCCGCGCGTGAGCCTGCTCGTCACCTCGCGTGTCCGGCTCGGCGTGCCCGGCGAGCGGGCGTTCGAGGTCGGCGGCCTGCGTTGCCCCGACGTCGACGCCAGCCCCGAGGCGATCGCCGCGCACCCGGCCGTCGCCCTTTTCGTGTCGGTGGCGGCGCGCTCGCTCGGCGGCTTCAGGGCCACCGAGCGCGACCTCGAGGCCATCGCTCGCGTGTGCCGCCTCGTCGGAGGGTTGCCGCTGGCGATCGAGCTGGCGGCCACCTGGGTGCGCGTGCTGAGCAGCGACGAGATCGCCTCCGAGTTGAGCGTCGACGCGGAGCTGCTCACGGCTGCCGCCGAGGGGCTCCACGAGCACCGCCACGCGCGTTTCGAGCAGGTGTTCGCGACCTCCTGGTCGTTGCTGCGGCCGGAGGACCGCGACGTGTTCGCGGCGCTGTCGGTGTTCCGCGGCGGCTTCACGCGCGAGTCGGCCGTCGCCGTCGCCGGCGCCGAGCTCCGGCATCTGCGTGCGTTGATCGACGCCTCGCTCGTGCGCCGCGTGGAGGACCGCTACGTGCTGCTGGACGTGATGCGCCGCCTGGCGGAGCAGCGTCTCGAGGCCAGCGGGCAGGCGCGCGCGGTGCGCAAGCGGTACGCCGAGCATTTCGCGCGCTGGCTGCACGCGCTCGAGTCGGACGTCGGCGGCCCGGACGGGACCGCGCTCAGCGACCGGCTCGGCCCCGAGAGCGACAACCTCCGGGCCGCGTGGGCGTTCGCCGTCGAGACGCGCAACGTCTCGGTGCTCACCCGCATGTCGCGCGGTGTGTCGTCGCTGTGGGACCTGCGGGGCCGCTTCGCGGAGGCTGCGCGCCTCTTCGCGAACGCCGCCAGTGCGTTGGAGCAGGCCGAACAAGACGACGATGCGCAGCTCGGCTGGGCCTGGATGCGCTTGCGCGAGGGCTGGTTCCGCTGCTACCTCGGCGAGTACGACGCGCTGCGGCCGATGCTGTGTCAGGCGTTCGAGCGCTTCGAGCGCTACGGGGAGACCGCTGCCGCCGGCTCAGCCGTCTACGTACTCGCCAACGCCGCCAACGCGCGCGGCGACCTGGGCGCCGGGCGCGAGTACCTCGCCGTCGCGATCGACGCCTACCGCCGCGCGGGCGACGGGCTCGGGCTCGCGAAGTGCGAGAGCGCGCTGGGCGTGGCCGAAGAGGCGATCGGGAACTACCACGAGGCGCACGTGCACCACCGACGCAGTCTGCGCGAGCGGGAACGCTCGGGCGACCCGCGCGGCGTGATCGTGGTGCGCAACGACCTGGCGGCCATCGCCGTCGAACTCGGCGCGCTCGACGAGGCCGAGGAGCACCTGCGTCACGCACTCGCCCTGAGCGCCGCGAGCTCGGACGCGTGGGGCGCCGCGTGGACCGACCACAACCGCGGCGACGTGGCGCTGGCGCGTGGCCGGCACGACGTCGCGCGGGCGTGCTACGAGCGAGCCCTCGCCGGACTGGTGCGGCTCGGTCACCACTACGCCGCGACGCTGCCGCGAGAGCGGCTCGGTGAGCTGCTGCTCGAGACCGCCCCCGACGAGGCGGTCGAGCACCTGCGCGCCGGGCTCCGCACCGCACTCGCGATCGACGCCGTCCCGCGGGTGGTCCAGCTGGTCGCACGGCTCGCCCGGTTGCGCGCCCAGGACGACCCCGAGGCGGCGGTGGCGGCCCTCGCCTGCGCACGTGCGGCCGCCGGCCCGCTGCATCGCTCCCGCGTCCTCACCGAGCGGCTCCTCGAGGCCCTGGGCGAGCGCCTCGGTGAGGACGCGTTCCGTCGCGCCGAGCGCAGCGGCGTCGAGCGCGACCTGCGCCAAGAGGCCGAGGCGCTGCTGCGTTGGTCCGAGGTGGTCCATTGGCCGACGGGCAGCACCGCGGCGCCCGGCGTCGGCTCCGCGTGAACCGCGCGCAGCGTCCGTTCAGCGCAGCACGAAGCCCGCCCCGAGGTCGTCGCCTCGCTCGACGAGCCAGGTCGCGTGCCCCATGATCGCCGCCGTGCCGGTCACCTCGGACACCACGGCCTCGAAGGGGCCGACGCGGGTCACCTCCAGCGCCCGACCCGTGAAGACCGAGCCGACGATGGAGGCGTTGCGGAGCGGCTCGCCGAGCGCGAGGGCGCCACGCGCGAGGAGCTGCGCCACGCGTCCGGCGGTGCCGGTGCCGGTGGGGGAGCGGTCGACCTCGCGGTCGGCGAAGACGCACACGTTACGCTGCTCTGCGCTTCCGTCCGTGACACGCTCCGACAGGATGGTGCCGTAGATGCCGCGCAGCTCGCTCTCGAGGGGGTGCTCGATCACGGCGGCGGCCATGACGGCGTGTTTGATCTCATGGCCTGCCTGCACGAGCTCGCCCAGCCGCGACGGCGCGACCGCCAACCCCACCTGCGCGGCCTCGAGGTAGGCGTAGAACGCGCCGCCGAAGGCGACGTCGACGGTCACCTCACCGAACGACGGCGTGACCACCGTGAGGTCGCGCGTGTGCAGGAACGACGGGACGTTGCGGAAGCGCACCGGGCCCGCATGACGGCCGTCCCAGGCCACGAACGCCTCGACGAAGCCGGCGGGGGTATCGATGCCCACGCGCGTCTCAGGCTCGCTGCGTGCGACCAGGCCGTGCGCCACCGCCACCGTGGCCAGCGCGATGATGCCGTGACCACACATGTCGGAGTAGCCCTCGTTGTGCATGAACACCACACCCATGTCGGCCGCGGCCGTGACGCTCTCGGTGAGGTAGGCGCCGTACATGTCGGCGTGGCCGCGCGGCTCCAGGATCAAGGCGCGGCGCACGTGGTCGAGGTGTTCGCGCGCCCAACGGCGCTTCGCCAGGATGGTGTCGCCCGGCAGGCGTGGCACGCCGCCGATGACGATGCGCAGCGGCTCGCCGCCGGTGTGGCACTCGACCGTGGTGTAGCTGGCGCTGAACTCCATGCGGGAAGGCTACCTGGTCGGCGTGGTCGGGGCCCAGCGCGACCGGTACGCTGGGGCATGACCAGCCGTTCCGTCGACGTCGTCACCCGCCTCGAAGGCGGCCTGATCGCCTCGTGCCAACCGGTGCGCGGCGGCGTGTTCGACCGCCCCGAGCTCGTCGCGCTGTTCGCCCTCGCCGCTCTCGACGGCGGCGCGGTTGGGCTGCGGGTGGAGAGCCTGGCGGACCTGCGGGAGGTACGCGCGTCCCTGGACGCCGACGGAAGGTCGGCGCCGATCACCGGGCTCGTCAAGCGTGAGGAGCCTGGAACCGACGTGTTCATCACCCCGCGGCTCGATGACGTCCGCGCGCTGGTCGAGGCCGGCGCCGACGTCGTGGCGTTCGACGCCACCGACCGTGAGCGGCCCACGTCGGTGGCCGAGCTGATCGAAGCGATCCACGTTGCGGGCGCGCTGGCGATGGCCGACGTCGCCACCGAAGCAGAGGGCGTCGCCGCCCACCAGGCCGGCGCGGATTTCGTGGCCTCCACGCTGTCGGGCTATGCGCCCGGCTCACCGCAGCTGCCCGGCCCCGACTTGGCCTTGGTGGCGAGCCTCGCTCGCGCCGGCGCACGGGTGGTGGCCGAGGGGCGCATCGCCACGCCCGCCGACGCCGCTGCCGCCCGCGCGCGCGGCGCCTTCGCCGTGACCGTCGGCACGGCCTTCAGCCGACCCGAGTGGATCGTGCGGGCGTTCGCCGAAGCCGTGTGGGAGGGTGCCGTTGGCGGCTCGCGCGACGCCCATGCCCGCGCCTGGGACGCCGCGGCGACCGACGCGTGAGCGAGTCCGCGGCCCCGCTGCAGCTGGCGCTGGACCTTGGCGGCACGTCGA
>SLSM01000243.1 GCA_007130445.1 Trueperaceae bacterium
CAGTGGCTCACGAAGACGAACCCGCTCTCAGGATTCGGAGGCTCCCAGTCATGAGTCGTGTGGTGTTGGAGGGCGTGACGAAGCGATTCGGCGACGAGGTGGCGGTCGACCGCTTGTCCCTCGAGATCGAAGACGGCGACTTCTTCAGCCTGCTCGGACCGAGCGGCTGCGGCAAGACGACCACCATGCGGCTCATCGCGGGCCTCGAGCGGCCCGACGAGGGCCGCATCTGGATCGGCGACCAGGTCGTGTGCGACGCCGATGACGGCACCTTCGTGCCGGCACCGAACCGGAAGCTCGGCATGGTCTTCCAGAACTACGCGCTGTGGCCTCACATGACGGTCGAGGACAACATCCGCTTCGGCCTGCAGGTCCGCCGCATCCCGGAGGCGGAGCAGCGCACGCGCCTCGCGGACGTGATCGAGCAGTTGCAGATCGACGGCCTCGAGAAGCGCTACCCGAACGAACTCAGCGGCGGCCAGCAGCAGCGCATCGCCTTGGCGCGCGAGCTCGTCACCCACGCCAGCGTGCTGATGATGGACGAGCCGCTCTCGAACCTCGACGCGAAGCTCCGCATCGACATGCGGCTCGAGCTCAAGCGACTGCACGCCGACACCGGCCGCACCATCATCTACGTCACGCACGACCAGCTCGAGGCGCTGACGCTGTCGCGCCGGATGGCGGTCATGAGCAAGGGCCTGGTCCAACAGGTCGGCAGCCCCGACGACGTCTTCATGCGCCCCGCCAACGTGTTCGTCGCGTCGTTCATGGGTCAGTCGACCATCAACACCTTCGCCGCCACGCTCAGCGGCGACGAGGTGCGCGGCGACGGCTTCACGATGCCGGTGACGCGCACCGAGGGCGACGACGCGACGCTCGACATAGTGGTCGCGGCGAGGCCAGAAGAACTCGTCCTGCACCGCACCGCACGACCAGGCGCGCTGCACTGCGCGGTCATCTCCGAACTGCCCATGGGCTACACGAGCCTCGTCCAGGTCCGCCCGCTCGACGCACGCGAAGAGCGCTTCGTGACGCTGGAGCACCCGCGGACCGACGCCTTGTTCGATCCTGGTACCGAGGTCTGGATCGGCCTCGACGCAACGAAGGTGCACGTGTTCGACGCGTCGACGAGCGAACGAGTGGCGCTCGGGGGCGCGGCGTAGGCCGGAGCGCCATCAGAGACCTGCTGCGTTGGACCCGGTCAGGTCAGGAGCGACACGACCAACGCGTCGAGCGCCCGTCCAGCCGAGGCATGCCGTGCCTCCCCCACTGCCGCGTCGTCGACGAGCCCGCCGAGGACGCCGCGTGCGCGCCGTCGCAGCTCGTGTGACGCCGCGGTGTGCTCGACGACCGCGCGTGCGAGATCGAAGGCGCGATCGTCGTCGGCGAGGAGCGCGACGGACTCGGCGTAGGTGGTCAGCGCCTCGAGCGCCAGCTGCGTGAAGCCCGCACGGTGGGCGAACGCGAGGATCTCGCGGGTGAGCCGAAGGGCTGACGCGGCGTCGCCGGACGCGAGCGCCACGCGGGCGAGTCCACCGCGAGCGACGTTCGCACCGTGGCCGTGCCCGATGGCGGTCTCGCGCTCGAGCGCCGCCTTGAAGTCGCGCTCGGCGGCATCGAGATTCCCTTCGACAAGCCAGCGCGCGCCGCGCGTGGCGAGGGCGGTCGCGGCGCCCTGGGCATCGCCGATGTCGGCGAAGATCGCCATGGCCTGGTCGAGGGCCTCGTCCACGCGCGTGAACGCGCCGACGGGGGTCAGCGCCGTCGCCAGGTTGAGCAGCGTGTTCGCGACCAGGCGCCGGTCGCCCGTCTCGCGCCGGATGGCCAGGCTCTCCAGCAGACGCTCCTCCGCCTGAGCGTACGCGCCGCGGAAGGCGTCGATCGCCGCCAGCGTGCCGAGCACGAACGAGACACCGACGCGGTTTCCGTTCGCTCGAGCGAGCTCGAGGCTGGCCAGGTAGCAGCGCTCCGCCTCGTCGATCTCACCCATGTAGCGCGCGACGGTCCCCAGGTTCAGCAACGGGATCGAGGCGCCCCAGGCGTCACCGAGGTCGGCCCGGAGCTGCGCGCAGGCCGTGAGGTGCGCCCGTGCCGCCTCCAGGTCGTCGGTGATCATCGCCAGCGTACCGAGGGCGTTGAGCGCGTTGGCTCTCCCCCATGCATCGTCCATCGCCTCGTAGTGCGCCAGGGCAGCCGCTGCGTGGGCGCGCGCCGCGTCGTACGTCCCGAGCGAGCGTTCGACCACACTCAGCCGGAAGGCCGCGTCCGCGCGCACGCCGTCGCTCTCGGTGACGCCGTCGTCACGCAGCACCGCTTCGACCAGCTCGCGGGCGGTCTCGAGTGCGCCGACGCCGGCATGATGCGCCGCCGACCAGACGGCCAGCGCGGCACGGAGGGTCGGGCGGTCACGCACGCTGCGATGCGCCTCGTCGAAGCGCGCCACGCCTTCGTGGAAGCGGCTCCGGCGCTCGAGGTAGAGGCCCAGGCCGGCGCACATGGCGTCGAGGACGTCGGCGTCGCCGAGGTCACATGCGCGCGACCACGCCACCCGGACGTCGTCGAACTCCAGGTCCATGGCCGCGAAGGCGTCGCGCTGCAGCGGGCCGCCACGAAGGTGCCCGGCCTGGACCGCCACGAACGAGGCCATCGTTCGGTCGTGCGCGCCCTCGGCCCGCGCATGGAGTCGCGGGCGCGAGCGCAGGCGCTCTGCCGCGTACTGGCGAAGCGGCTCCAGGATCTCGAAGCGACCGCTGCGGTCTCGCAGCAGCAGCGACTTGTTCACCAACGCCAGCAGCGAGCGCAGCGAGGCGCCGGTCACCGCGAGCGCGGCGTCCTTCGACGCCCCGCCGCGGAACGTCGAGAAGGCCGCCAACGCCCCCTGCTCCTCCGGCGCCAACAGCGCCCACGAGTGGTCGAACACGGCCCTCAGGCTCCCGTGGCGGCCGGAACCTGCGTCGCCGACGTTCGTCAAGGCGTCGAGGTCGAGTCGGAGCGCCTCCACGATCTCCGCCGGCCGCAGCCGGCGCACCCATGCGGCCGCGAGCTCCAGACCGAGCGGGCTACCGTGCAGCAACCGGCAGAGTTCGAGCACCGCGGGTCGGTCGGCGTCCGTCATGACGAAGCCAGGCAGCTGCCTGCGTGCGCGCTGAACGAACAGCCGAACCGCGTCGTTCGTCTCGTGCCAACCGTCACCGAGTTCCTCGTCGGTACGCGGGTAGCCCAGGCCGGGGACGTCGAACACCGCCTCCTGGACGAAGTCGAGCGGCTCGCGCGACGTCACCAGCAGCCTGACGTCGGGAGCAGCCTCGAGCAGCTCGACGACGAACCCAGCTCCGGCGATCAGGTGCTCCATGTTGTCCAGGACGATCAACGCGCGCTTGTCGCGCAGGTAGCGGCACACCTGCACGTCGACCGATGCGGGACCGGCGAGCGGTACGCCCAGCCGGTCGCCGATCGCCGCCGCCAGCGCCGCAGGGTCGTCCAACCCCGCGAGGGGGACGAAGTGGCAGCCGTCGGCGAAGCTCTCGACGCGTTCGAGAGCGGCCTCGAGCGCGAGCCGCGTCTTCCCGGTCCCGCCTGGACCGGTCAGGGTGACCAAGCGGCACGCCGGGTCGGCCAGCATCCCGGCGAGCTCTGCGAGCTCGATGTCGCGACCGATCAGCGGCGTCGCGGCCGCGGGGAGCGTCGAGACGGGTGCGGTCGCGACCGCTGCGGCGCCGGTTGCGAGGTTCGCCAGCGTGGTGCCCGTCGCGTCGGCCGAGGCCTCGGGCACCGCAGCGTGCTGCGCCTCGTCGGCGGGCACGAACCGCGTGGTCGATGGCGCCGTTCGCACGTCGCCGCGCCGCAGCGCCTCGACCAGCGCGACGGTTGCGTCGAGGGGCTCGAGCGCGAACGCCTCGGCGATGTGCGTCACGAAATGGTCGTAGCGCCGCAGCGCCTCCTCGCGTTGCCCGCTCGCAAGGGCGCAGCGGAGGTAGGCCTGGAGCACGTCCTCCGCCAGGATGTCGCCGTCCAGTACGCGCAGCAACACGCTCGCGGCCTCGCCTGGCGACCCGTCGTTCGCCAGTTCGTCGGCCCGGGCGAGGCACGCCTCGCGCCACTGGCGCTGCAGTCCGGCGCGCTCGAGTTCGAGCCACTGCGCCATGCCAGAACCGCCCTCGACGGTGGCGCCGAGCAGCAGGTCGCCACGGTAGAGGGCGACTGCCTGCGCCCAGGCCCTCGCGCCATGCGCCTCGCGGAACGCGGCCACGTCGCTCGCGACGTCCCAGCGCATGGCCCTGGGATCGACGACGACGCCGTCCGTGAACGGGTAGGCCCGGGCTCGCTTCAAGAGCTGTCGCAGGTTGGTGCGCGCTCGCTGCTGCTCGACCTCGGGCCAGAACAGGTCGGCGAGCCGATCGCGCTCGACCCAGCCGTCCTGGCAGCCGAGATAGGCCAGGAGCAGCAGTCGCTTCTCCATCGGCACGTCCCACGTTCGATCACCGAACTCGACGCGGGGCTGTCCGAGGAGTCGTAGCAACACCGTCATCCGACGTCTACGATAGCCGCCGCCGCGTCGAATCGAGTGACGAGCGCGGCGTCGTGCGCCCACGCACCGTCGGATCGTGACGATCGTCGCCGGGCACGAACACCTCGCGCTTGACGACGGAGCCGCTGCTTCGGACCGTGGAACCGATCATGCAGCGGTTGGGTACCATGGAGGCACGCTACGAGACGCTGAGGGAACACACGCATGGATCCCACGCTCATCGGTCTCCTGTTCGCCTTCATCGTCTTCGCAGCGGTGAGCTACCACCTCGGGTTCCGCCTCCCCGACATCGGGCCGACCTGGAAGGCCCAGACGGCCTTCCTCGTGACGATCGTGATGCTGATCCCGTTCGTGGTGTTCGTGCTCTTCCAGCAGACCGGTGCCGTGACACGCCTCGAGGCGTACGACGTGGCACCCCTGCCGGAGATCCGACACGTCGTGGGCATCACGGCCGGTCAGGGGTCGGCACCGGTGTGGGTGTTCGCCGGCGACGTGTCGAGCGGCGAGGCCCTCGGCTTCTACGACGACCCGGACACGCGACCCGGCTGGGAGCTCAGCGAGCGCGGTGTCACGATGATCGTCCTGCGCCGTGGCGACGCGCGTCTCAGCGTGAGCGCCACGAGCGCCGGCCGGATCATCTACATGCTGCGGCCCTGACGCGGCGCCGCGTGGGTGCGGCGCCGCTCGTCACCGAACCGGGGCCGGCCGGACTACTCGCCCACGTACCAGCGCACCTGGTCGAGCATCGCCGCGCCCGCGCCGCCGTCGATCGTGACGTCCAGGCCGCGGACCTCGCGTCGCGTGAAGCCCTCGTCCGGTGCGCCCTCGGGTTGCTCCGCGCCGCGCTCGAAGGCGTCGAACGGGAGCCGAACGAGCGTCCAGCCCTCGACCTCGTCCTGGAACGAGGCTTCGAAACGCGCCGCCGTATCGGGTGCCTGGTAGACGCGCACGTAGTCGATGACCATCTCCTGCGGGAACGTCGTGGTGTCGTCGGGGTATCCGGGCCAATGCCCGCCGACCGCCACGTTCAGGATCAGGAAGTGCGGGTGGTCGAACACCCAGCGCGCGCCGCGCGGGAGGTCGGCCGGGGTGACCGTCGAGAACGGCACGCCGTCGACCGACCACGTGAGCGCGTCGGGCCACCAGTCGACGCTGAAGACGTGGAAGTCGTCGGCGAAACGCTCGCCCGCTGGCAGCGAGAAGCCTCGACCGACACCCGAACCGCCCGAGTACCCGGGACCGTGGACGGTGCCGTGGACGGTCGACGGCTCACGGCCGATGTTCTCCATGATGTCGATCTCGCCCGACTCGGGCCAGCCGACCTCACCGATGTCGTTGCCGAGCGTCCAGAAGGCCGGCCACAGACCCTGCCCGTACGGGATCTTGATGCGGGCCTCGATGCGGCCGTAGTGCACCTCGAGCGCGCCCTGCGTGATGATGCGTGCCGACGTGTACTCGCACGGGCCGCCGTAGTAGCACGGCGGCGCATCGCCATGGGTCTCGAGCGCGCGGATCACGAGGTGACCGTCGCCGTCGAGCGCGAGGTTGGCCGGGTCGGCGGTGTAGGTCTGGCGCTCGGCGTTGCCCCAGCCGGGGATGCCGTTGGCGGTCCCGTCGCCGATCTCGGGCTTCCACACGCTCGGATCCGGCCGCGTGCCCGCGGGGCCCTCGAACTCGTCCGACCACGAGAGCTCCCACGGACGCGTCGGGTCGCTGCCGTCGAGCAGCCGCATGTGCACGGTGCGGCCGCTGCCGTCGCCGTGGTACCAGAACTCGAGACCGTCGGCGTGGCTGACGTCGACGCCTTGGCCGAAGCGGGTCTGCACCAGGCCCACGTCCTCCCAATCGAGCGACAGGACCCGCTCGAACCGGTCCTGGCCGGGTCGCGCGCTGTCGCCGTCGGCGAGCAGTTCCGGGGTCTGGATGCGCGTGCCCGGGCCGGCCTCGAACGCGCCCGGTCCGTCGCCGAAGTCCTCGACGAGGTCGGGGTCGAACGGGTCCGCGTCGACGAGGAGCACGACCGAGCGGCGCTGGAAGCCGAGCGCTGCACCGCGCGGCCCGTCGAGCAGCGCCTGCGCTCGCTGATCGCCGGTGTGGCGGCTGTTCCGGAGCGCCTGGACGCTCACGAATGCCTCGGTCTCACCCGGTGGGAAGACCACGAGCTCGTTCACGGGCACGAAGTCGCGGAACGGCGTCGCGTCGTCGCCGCGCACGAACACGCGGACCGACACCGCCTCCTCGCTGGCCTCCGAGAGCACGATGCGCAACGTTCCGCGCTCGCCCTCGTCGATGCGCACGAGGGCGTCGGCGAACTCGATGCTCACCACGTCGGCCGCCACCACCCCGGACGAGCCGTAGGCTTCGACGCGCGCGACGTAGCTCGTCCCCTCGCCGGGCGGGAAGCCGATCGCCCAACCGGACGACTCGTCGAGGCCGAGCCCATCGTTGGGCGCTCCGCTGGGCTGGAAGTCCATGCGGCGAGCGAACGAGGCGAAGGGGATCTCGACCAGCCGCCACTCGCTGGTGTCATCGCGGAAGCGATGGAACCAGCGCTCGGCGCTGTCGCCCGTCGCGTTCGGGTTGCGGTTGTCGAAGAGGTCGACCTGGATGGTGCCGCCGCTGCCCGCGCCCTTGAACCAGAAGCGCAGGCCCAGGAATGGCGACAGGTCGCGGCCGGTCCAGCTGGTCATGGCGGCGTCGGCGAAGGCCTGCGTGAAGCCGCCCCACGACGCGATGCGGTGGTCGACCTGCAGCACGTGCTCGGTCGCGTCCTGGTCGGGCAGCGCCAGCGCGTCACCGGGTTCGACCGTGACGGCCGACAGCGCGAGCGCGCCCCCCCCGTCTTGCCAGGTCACGAAGCCGATGCCGTTGCCGAAGGCGTCGGTGCCGGTCGGCACGCCATCGCTGAGGTCTGCGAGCCGCAGGGCGGGCTCGTCCTGGGCCGATGCCAGCGCGACGAGGCCGGTCAGGGCGATCGCCACGAGGAGTGCCAGTGCGTTCGGGTAGCGTCTGATCATGGGTGGCTCCTTCCAAGGGTAGGGCGTGTGGGGTACTCGGCCGCGCAGGCCGCGGCGAGCGTGAGCCACGGGGACACGTCCGTGGCGTCGTCGTAGCGCAGGCCGTACCCGCGCGGGAACAGGGGCGCGTCGCAGCCATCGGCCGGCAGCGCGTCCAGATCGAAGGGCAGCTGTGCGACGCTGCGCGGCCAGGTGTACGGGAGGGTGCCGAGCGCGTCGCGCTCGCCGAACAGGACGTCGGCGACGCCGTCGCCCTCCGTGCCGGGCAGCCAGGCGGCCACGACGGCGTCGGCCAGCTGCAGTTCGAGCTCGATCACGAGCGGGCGGCCGGACACCAGCACCACGACCAGCGTGTCGACCCGAGCGCGCAGCCGTTCGATCGCGATGGCGTCGGCGAGGGAGAGCTCCAACGTGGCGTCGTCGCCGAACCACTCGGCGTAGGGCCGCTCGCCGACGACGGCGATGCCGAGTTCGGCACGCTCCGGCGCCACATCGGCGCCTTCGAAGCGGCCGCGGGCGTCGTAGTGCAGCGTGG
>SLSM01000411.1 GCA_007130445.1 Trueperaceae bacterium
CGCGCCTCCTCGCCCTCCTCGAGGGGGCCCTGCTTCCCACCGACGAAGAAGCTCTCGTGGTGGGCCAGCGGTTGGTACCCGCGCGAGGCGAGCCGCCGCTCGATGGTCTTGCTCGCCGATCCGAGGCGCTTCAGGAACCGTGGCCGGGCCGAGCGCGTCGCGAACGCGACTGCGCGCGTGCCGCCCTCGCTGGCGCCGAGCTCCTGGAGCCACTCACGAACGCCGCTGCCGCGGGAGACGACGGCGTCGGATGTGGCCTCGGCCGCGCTCGAGCGCGTCGCGGGCCGGGTGAGACCGAACGTGTGGGTCGGTCCGCCGACGACGAGCAGGTCGATGGTGGCGGCGACGTGGTCGGGCGCCTGGGCGACCTCGTCGACCTCCACGAGGCAGTGCGCGTCGGTGAGACCGTCGGCGATCGCCTGCGCCACACGTTGCGCGTTCCCGAACATCGACTCGTAGACCACGAGGGCTCGCATCACGACACCTCCCAGGGGGGTCGCTGGCCGGTACGGCGCCGTGGGGGGCGTCGTCGCCGGATGCCAAGGACGTCCGACGGGCGCTCGATCCTCCCCTCGCGCAGGCGTACACCCACACGGGCGCACGGCGCAAGTGAGGAACGTCCCCCGTGTGCGGCGCGCGGCCGATCGTGGCGAAACGCGCTACGGTGCGGACGTGACCAGCGCCCCGTACGACCACACCCCGGTCCTGACGGGCCTCGGGCTGACGCTCCGGGGTGTGGTCGAGGGCGACGTCGCGACCATCCGCTCGATCTCGTACTACGACGGTCGCGCCGCACGCGACGACGACGACGCAGCGGCGATGCTCCGGCGCATCCATGCGGACGTCGCCCGTGGCGATTGCCTGCACTGGGGGATCTGTCTGCAGGGCAGCGACGAGGTGACCGGCACGGTCGGGTTCTACCGAGGCTTCGCCAACGGGATCGGCGAGGTCGGCTACGTCTTGCGGGAGGCGTATCGAGGCCGCGGCATCATGACCCGTGCGGTGCGCATCGTGGTGGCGTACGGGCTCGGCCCGCTCGGCCTGACAGGCGTCGAGGCGCACACCGCCCGCGACAACGCGGCATCGCGGGCGCTGCTGCTGCGCGCCGGTTTCCTCGAAGCCGGCAGCGTCCAGACTGGTGGTGCCGAGGCTCGCGTGCGCTACGTCGCGCGCGGCGAACGATCGGGTGGGCCGGCGACGCCGACCGAGGCCTGAGCCCGCGCGTCGGCGTGCCCTTCGGGCCGCTCAGGCGCGGCTCGGCGTCGGCCGTGTTCGGAGTCCGCGCGGCTGCTCTCGGGCGTGTGACCATCGTGAAGCGTGCCCAGGCCACCTGGACCTCGCTGCTGGTCAGCCACTCGAAGGGCGACGTGCCGCCGTAACCGGCGACCCACAGGCCGTACTGCATATACGCCCGGCTCACGGGCTTGCGCGCCAACCTCCGGTCCAGGACACAGCGCAGCAGGAAGCCTGGTACCTTTCGTGACAAGGGTCCGAGCAACGCCTCGGCCACGCGCGCCACGTCGACCATGGGGCCTTTCGCGAGGAGCGCGCTCACGCGATCGTCGTGCATCGCCACGCGCGGCGCCACGGAGCATCCGCCGCTGAAGCCGGCCAGCGCGACGCGGTCGTCGACGCCCGCCAACGTCGCCAGCACGTCGAGCGCCGAAGCGAACGGTACCTCGCTGATCGGGACGCCTCACTGTGCGGGGTCCGTGTGGACGGTGTTGCGTGGCCCGGCGTAGGAGACGGTGGAGACGTTGAAGCCGCGTTGGACCGCGGCATGCCCGATGACGAAGACGTCCTCCTCGATGGTGTCGTCGTTCCCCCAGACGACGAAGAGCGTCGGTCGCGCCGTCGCGACGTCTTCAGGCCGCCAGGAGGAGCCGGGGAGCGCAGCGCCCTCGAAGTCCACCTCCACGTCGTGGATCGGCGGTGCGTGCCCACTCGCATGGCCAGCTGTCCGGGTCGCGCTCGTCGATGCGCCGGGCTGCCTCGAAGCACGCTCCGACCTCGGCCGCGTCGACGCTCATGGAGCCGAGGATGCGCACGAGCATCCAGTCGGCCTCGTGCTCTCGGAACACGCGCAACGTGCGGGGCGCCCGAGCGGCTCCCGAGTCTCGTCGATCGGCCATCGTACTCGCTCCCTCGCGTGTCGATGCGTCGATGCGGTGACGTTCGTTCCGGCTCGTGTGGAGCAGGGCCTAACGCCCCACGTGGCGAACGCTCGGGAGCAACACGAACCCATCGAACGCCGCCCGCGGTGGCCCGACGATCAGCTGCGGCAGGTAGTTGACCACGATCCTGTCGGTCTCGAACGCCTCGTCGTCGAGCGGCAAGAAGGCGGTGACGCCACCAGCGACACCCTGCATCACGCGGAACAGCTCGTTCTCGGGCGACTCGGCACCGACGTCGAAGCTCCGCACGCTGCCCCGGATCCGCTTCTCGCCACTGGCCGGCGCCACCACCAGTGCGTACGTCTCGGCATCGGGGTCCGGGCTCGCGTCGCGGAGCCGTTCGACCAACCAACGCTCGACCGTTCCCGCCTGCCGCTGCTTCTGGGCGTGGAAGTAGCCGACGTTGACGAGCACGTTCCCGGGTGCCATCGCGAGCTGACGGTCCACCAGCGCATGCATCGCCGCCTCGCGCTGCGCGTCGCGCTCCGCCCCGGCTCGCACACGGCGCAGGGCCGCGGATCGAGCCTCGCCGTCGAGTGCGTCGAGGACGACCGTGTACGCGAGGGATCCCCAGCGTTCGAGATACTCGGCCTCGCCCTCGTGCAGGTGGGTCCGGGCCGCCGCCAGCGAGGCGTCCGGGTCGGCACCGTCCTCGAGGGCGGCCACCAGGTCGACGAGCACGTCGGGCTGGCCCAGAGCGTGCACGAGCCCACGGAACGGTGGCAGGAAGTCGCTCTGGCTGGGGTTGACGTCGATCGCCCGCACCGCGATCTGCTGGTCGGTCGGCAGCGCCGCGTTCGCGGCTCTGATGCGCTCGAGCAGCGCCCCGTAGGTGCGCAACGCGCCTTCCCCCGGCGTGTCGGCGACGCCGCGGGTGTAGGCGTCGAGCAGCCAGCTGAACACCTGTGGAAACTCGAGGAGCACGGTCGTGAGCCCGTGGGGCTGCAACGCGACGACGAGATTCGCCACGAAGGCGTCGTGTTCGGAGATGTCGTGGAACTCGCCCACCACCAGCACGCGCTGGTCGGCCAGGCGCTCGATCATCGCCTCAGGCAGGCCGTCGTCGAAGCGGACGATGTCACGCTCGACGATGGCGTGGAGAGCGTCGCGGTCGACCGTGCCGCGCAGAGAGGGCCCGCACCCGACCAGCGCGGCGATCACGAGCAGCGCCAGGAACGCACGGATTCGCATGGGTGACCTCGATCCACCGGCAGCCGAGGGACGGATGATACCCACGGTAACACCGACCGTTGGCGACAGCGCGATCCACCGTTCGTACCGCCGCTCATGGCGAAGAGCGCTACGGTGCGCTTGTGACCAGCGACCAGCTCGGACGAGTCGGGGCGGAACGATGACGGAGCGCGACGGCGACGAACGGGTCGACGGTCCGACGCTCGCAACGACGGACGACGAAGGGGCTGCGCTCGAGCGCGAGCGCAACGAGGTGCTGACGGCGCTCGAGGACTTGCTCGAGGCGCCGATGATCGTGCTCGCGTTCGTGTGGCTCGCGCTGCTGGTAGGCGAGCTCTTGTACGGTGAGTCGCGTCCGTTCGCGGTCGTCGGAACGGTCATCTGGGTCATCTTCATCGTCGACTTCGGCCTCAAGCTCGTTCTGGCGCCGCGCAAGGTCGCGTACGTAAGGCGCAACTGGTTGGCGGCGATCTCCCTGGTGGTCCCGGCGCTCCGCCTCTTCCGGGTCGTGCGCGTGATCCGGGTGTTGCGCCTCGCCAGCGTGGGGCGCAGCTTGCGGCTCTTCAGGCTGGTGAGCTCCCTCAACCGCGGCATGCGTGCCCTCGGCGCGAGCCTCGGGCGCCGCGGCTTCGGATACGTCGTCGCCCTCACGGCGATCGTGACCTTCGCCGGCGCTGCGGGGATGTACGCGTTCGAGCGCGACGCCGCCGGCGCCATCGATTCCTTCGGCGAGGCGCTGTGGTGGACGACCATGGTGATGACCACGCTCGGCTCCGGCTACTGGCCGGTGACGTTCGAGGGACGCGTCCTGTGTGTGGCGTTGGCGCTCTACTCGTTCGGCATCTTCGGTTACGTGACCGCGACTCTCGCGACCTTCTTCGTCGGTCGCGACGCAGAGAGTGCCGACGCAGAGGTGGCGGGGTCGGCCGAGCTGACCGCCATCCGGCGTGAGCTCACGGCGCTCCGCGCGGAGCTGGGCGCGCTGTCGCGATCGAGATCCGACGGTTGAGGCGGAGCACCCGCACGAGGGCGTCGAGCGCCAGCGCGTGCGACGACCCGACGAGGTCGATCAGGCGAACACGAGCAGGGCGATCCCCACCATCATCCCGATGGCGCCGAGCGTGCGCCGCAGCGGGTCCCCCTCGGCGAGCGTTCGCGCCCCGAGGATCGCCGCGAACAGGATGCTGACCTCGCGCATGGGGGCGACGACGCTGACGGGTGCGAGCTGCAGCGCGCTGAGCACCAACAGGTAGGCGAGCGGCGACAGCAGCCCGACGCCGACGACCTCGAGCCGGTGCGTGCGCCAGGTCTCGCGGACCGTGCGCCAGCGGCCGAGCACGACGGGGGAGAGCAGCACGGCGCGCCCCGAGTCCGACAAGAGCAGGTAGAGCAGCGGCACTGCCCCGACGTGGCCGACGGCGTAGCCGTCGAGGACGGTGTACGCGGCGATGACGAACCCCGTGATCAGCCCGTAGCCGATGGCCGTCGACTGCCCGGCCCGGGACCGACCACCACCGAGGACGAACACGCTCGTGACGATCAGGACCGTTCCGCCGAGCGCGAGTGCGCCGGGGCGCTCAGCGAGCAGGACGATGGCAGCCAGGGTCGCCAAGAGCGGGCCGCTCCCGCGTGCGATGGGGTAGACGAGCGACAGATCGCCGACGCGGTACCCGCGCTGCAGCGCCGTGAAGTAGGCGATGTGCAACACGGCGGACGCCAGCGCGAGGAGGCCGTGCTGGAGCGTGAACGCCGGCGCGACGACGACGACGTAGGCCGCGGCCACCGGCAGGTAGGCGATCACGGTCACCACCGACAGGAGCCACAGGAACTCGACACCACCGCCCGCGCGCTTCGCGAGCAGGTTCCAGGTCGCGTGCATCAGCGCCGAGACGACGACGAGTGCCGTGGCGAGAGCGGTCACTGCTGCGAGCGTACATGCCTGACACGCCGCGCGGGAGGCGGCCAGATCGCTGATCGATGGCGCTGGCCGACCCGTTGCAGTTTTCGGAGGAGCACCCTACAGTGACGCAATCGTATCGGCCTCGGCCACCCACCCGCTCGGTTCGAGGAGGATCTCATGCCGTCCACCGTCGCGAATCCGCCGCCGATCACGCTCGACGCCCTCATGAGCATGCTCGAGAACCCGGCGTCACCCCCCGAGTTGGTGGGCCCGTACCTTCGCGTCACGTCGAGCGGTGGGCGACCCTTCTGCCCCGAGGTGACGATCAACGCGTCCCTGATCCTCCCCGACGACGCGGGGGTGGCCGCGTCCGCTACGCGGAAGGCCGCACTGCTCGCAAAGGTCAACGACCTCGCCCGCAACGTACGCCTGCAACGCTACCGGCGACGCATGGAGGCGGCGACCGCATGGCGCGGTCGGAGGTTGGTGGCCGAGGGCGACAGCTGGTTCCAGTACCCCTTCTTGCTACTCGACGTCGTGAACCAGCTCGATCGCGACTTCGCGATCCTCTGCAGCGCGGCCGCGGGCGACGAGCTCGCCGGCATGCTCGTCCAGGACGAAGTCGTGACGGCGATCGTCGCGGAGCGACCCGACGGCGTCCTGCTGAGCGCCGGTGGCAACGACCTCCTCGGGCGCATCGCGCACGTGGTCGAGCGGGCCGTCACCGACGGAGACGCACCGTTCGACGTCGCTGCGCACCTCGGTGCTCGATTCGAGGCGTGCCTCGACGGGCTCGTCGCCGCCTACGGCGTCTTCCTCGAGCGGATCGTCGCCGCCGCGGATCGGCGCATCCCGATCCTGTGCCACAGCTACGACTACGCGATCCCCCGGCCCGGAGGTCCGTGGCTCGGCGGACCGTTGGCGGTCGCGTGCCGCATCACCGATCCGGCGTCGCAGGAGGCCATCGTGCACGCGATGGTGGACCGCCTGCACGAGCGCTTGACCCGGCTCGTGGCGGAGCCGCGGTTCGGGGGCCTGGTGACGCTGGTGGACTGCCGCGGTGCGGTCGGCCGCGACGAGTGGCACGACGAGCTCCACCCGACCAACGCCGGGTACGCCAAGGTCGCGAGCCGCTTCCGGGCGGCGCTCGCAACCGCGCTGTCTGCGCCGCCACCAGCCCCGACGCCGAGTCCGCCGGCACGACCCGAGGTGGACGAGCGCCTCATGTGCGCGTTCGAGCTGGCGATGGTCCACGACGGCGTCACGTTGCTGCACGAGCTCGGGCGACGCATGCAGACGGTGGTGGACGGAGCCCACGGCGCGGTGGGAGACCTCTCGTACGTTCCAGACTCGAGTGCCGACCACGTACATCCACGCTTGCGGGCGGTGGGGGAGGCCGCCATGCGGGACCTGTATGGCGCCCTGGTGCCGTTGCTCCAGGACCCCGCGGCCGCGACGACGGTTCGCGGCGCGTTCGACGAGGGCCGATCGGCCGTGGCCGCTGCGCTGTTGTCGCAGGCCGACGCAGCGCCGGCGATGCCGCCGGTCGCGGCGCCAGTGGCCGTCGCGATCGCGCTCAGGAACATCGACTTGTCGTCGGCGGCGAGCGCGTCGTCGTCCCTGTCGGCGGCGCTCGCCGCCGAACTCCACGCGTGAGGCGTGCTCGACCGCGGGGTGCGATGAAGAGAGAGGAGCGACTGTGATGACCTGGATCCGCCCGTTGACCACGATCGGCACCATCCTCGGCGCCGTCGTGATCGTGTTCGGACTCGTCGTCTTCGTAAGCGGCGGTGCCCTGTCCGGCCTGCTGATCGCCGTCGCGATCGCCATCGTCGGGCCGGGTGAGGACCTCCTCCAGGCGTGGGTGAGGCGACGCGCACCCACCACCGAGATCGGTGAGATCCATGCCACGATCGTCGATCGCGCAACGAGCATCGCGTTCCTGGTGCTGCTCGGCTGGGTGGTCGCGATCGCGAGTCGGCAGGGACTATAGTCGATCGAACGAACCCATCGTCGACACGGGCACCGCGACGTCCTGCCGCTACCATCTGACGTGCCCGGCCACCGGTTCGAGGACGAGGAGGGTGTCGTGGCGCACAGGCAACCCGCGAGTCGCCGGCTGAGGGCGTACGCGTTCGACCCGTTGCTGAGCACGCAACTCGGCACGAAGAGCGTCAACGAGATCACGCTGTCGATCCCCTGGGAGGACGATCTCGAGCCCGGTCCCGCCGGGGCGTACGTCGAGGTCATCGACGTCGACCCGGCCAGCGGCGTGGCGTACCCGCCGATCGACCTGAACCATGCGTACCTGCTGGCCGAGGACGGTCTGGCCCCGTCGGAGGGGAGCTACGCGTTCCATCAGCAGATGGTCTACGGCGTCGCGATGACGACCATCTCGTATTTCGAGCGGGCGCTCGGTCGCGCGTCGTTCTGGCGCTGGCGCGTCTACGAGGGTGAGGGCGAGAACGACTGGCGCGACGAGTACGTGCCGCGCCTGCGCATCTACCCACACGCGCTACGCGAGGCCAACGCCTACTACAGCCCGGACAAGGTCGCGTTGCTCTTCGGCTACTTCCCGGCCTCCAGCACGTCGCCCGGCGCCAACTTGCCGGGGGGCATCGTCTTCACCTGCCTGTCGCACGACATCGTGGCGCACGAGACGGCGCACGCTCTGCTCGACGGCCTGCACCGCCGCATGCTCGAGCCGAGCAACCCCGACGCGCTGGCCTTCCACGAGGCGTTCGC
>SLSM01000136.1 GCA_007130445.1 Trueperaceae bacterium
AGGTGGCCGGCTGGATCGAGCGCGCCGGCGTGATCACCGACGCCGAGACGCGCCGCTCGCTCTACGCCCAGGCGCTCGCGCGCCTGCACGACGAGGCGCCGTTCATCTACATCGGTACGCCGTTCACGACATTCGCCAGGAGCAGCGACGTCGACGGCTTCTGGATCACCCCGCTGCTCGACACCTTCGACCTGCGCGACATCACGCTACGCTGACGGCGGCGCGCTCGGCGCGCAGCGCGCGGGGGCGGCTGGGGCACGGCGGCCCGGGTCGCCCCCGCGCGTCGTAGGCTGACCCTCGTCCCATGCTCCGATTCGCGCTCACGCAGACCGTCAGCGTCACGATCACCATGGCCGTGGTGCTGTCGCTCGTCTTCGTCGCCATGCGCGCCCTGCCGGGCGACGCCGCGGCCATCCTCGGCGGCCTCGATACCGAGCAGGCGCAGGTCGAGGCGATCCGTCGCGACCTGGGCCTCGACCGGCCGCTGCTGGCCCAGTACGGCGCCTATTGGGGGCAGCTGCTGCGGGGTGACCTGGGCTCGTCGATCCGCGAGCGGCGGCCCGTCACGAGCGTGATCATGGACCGCCTGCCGGTCACGTTGTCGCTGGCCGCGTTCGCGTTCACGCTGTCGCTCGCCGTGGGCATCGGCCTCGGCATGCTCGCGGGTCGCACGCGCGGCAGCGCCACCGACGGCACCACGCTCGCCTTCACCACGGTGGGCCTGGCGCTCCCCGAATTCTGGCTCGGGTTCCTCCTGATCCTGCTCTTCGCCGTGCAGCTCGGTGCGTTCCCGGTGATCGGGTACCCGGTGGAGGGCGACATCGGGGTGCGGCTGTGGCACCTGACGCTGCCGGCCGTGACCCTCGCGATCCCGCGCGCCGCCCAGATCGCGCGCCTCACGCGAGCGCGGGTGCTCGAGGCGATGGCGGCGGAGTACGTGCGCACCGCCCGCTCGAAGGGCGTGGCGCCACGGGGCGTCACCCGTCATGTGGCGGCCAACGCCCTGCCGGGCCTGCTGCCGCTGCTGGCGCTCGAGCTCGGCGGTCTCATCACCGGCACCATCGTCGTGGAGCAGGTGTTCGGGCTGCCCGGCCTCGGCCTCACGCTGCTCGGCTCGATCGGTGCCCGCGACTACCCCGTGGTGCAGGGCGTGACGATCCTCGCGGTGACGGTCTACATCGGTGTCAACTGGCTCGCCGACCTGCTCCAGCTCGTCAGCGACCCGCGCCTGAGGTTCGAGTGAACCGCGCCCGCATCGGGACCCTGCTGGCGACCCTCATCGTCGCCTCGGCCCTGGTCGGTCCGCTGCTGGTGCCGCACGATCCGATCCGGCCGAACTACCTGGTGCGCTACGCCGCGCCGTCGGCCGAGCACTGGCTGGGCACCGACGGCTTGGGGCGCGACGTGCTGGCCAGGTCGCTCGCCGGCGGGCGCGTCTCGCTCGCGATCACGTTGGGCGCGACCGCGCTGGCCGTGCTGCTCGGCCTGGCCACGGGCCTGGCTGCGGCCGGGCTGCGCGGCCTCACCGACGTCGTGCTCACGCGCGGCTTCGACGCGCTGCTGGCGTTCCCCGGCTTCCTGCTGGTGCTGCTGCTCGTGACGATCCTCGGCGGTGGCGTCTGGCAGACGGTGTTGGCGCTCGGCGTGGCGGGTTCGCCGCTGTTCTTCCGGCTGGTCCGGGCGTACACGCGCTCGGAGCTGCGGCGCGACTACGTCCTGGCAGGCACCGCGTTGGGGGCGTCGCGCGCGCGGCTCCTGTTCCGGCACGCGTTGCCGAACTTCCTCGGCGCGCTGGCGGTGCAGGCGGCCTCGACGGCGGCGACCTTCCTGCTCGTCGAGGCCTCGCTGTCGTTCCTGGGCCTGGGCGTGCCGCTGCCCACACCCTCGTGGGGCAACGTGCTGCAAGACGCCCGTTCGTACCTGACGCGCCAGCCATGGGCGGCGATGGGGCCGGGCCTGGTGCTCGCCACCGCGGCGCTGTCGCTGCAGTTCCTGTCCGACGGCTTCCGCGACCGCCTCGACCGCGCCTCGCGCTGACGTTGTCGTGAAGCGCCGGGCGTAGGCTGTCAGGCGATGCGATCCGTGCGACCCGATCCGCTCGTCCCCGGCGACACGCCCCCCGGAGCCCCTGCCCTCGCCGCGCGCGGACCGCACCCCGTCGGCGTGCGGACGCTGAGGTGGCGCATCGCCGACGCGCTCGATGTGGAGGCCACCCTCGCCGCGAACGAGCCGCGCCGCGGGCCGCGCGAGCTCACGGTCGAGGCCTGGTACCCGGCGGCCGTGGCCGAGGGGGCGTTCGCCGTGTACCGAGACCATCTGGGTCGCGGCCTGGAGGACCCGGAGCGACCACCCGTGCCCTTCGAGCGCGTCGGGCGCGCCTACCGCGACGCCCCGGCCATGCGCTCGCGCGTTCCGCTGGTGGTGGTGTCGCACGGTTACCCGGGCTCGCGCTACCTGCTCTCGTGGCTCGGCGAGCACCTGGCGAGCAAGGGCTACGCGGTGCTCGCCGCCGATCACGCCGGCAGCACCCACGGCGACATGGGCCCGGCGTTGGGCGCCCTGTACCACCGTCCGCTCGACATCGCGGCGGTGCTCGACGCGGCCGCCGCGTGGGGCCGAGATCACCCCGACCTGGCTGGTGCCTGGGACGCCTCGAGCGCGGCGCTGGCCGGGTACTCGATGGGCGGGTACGGCGCCCTGGTAGCGCTCGGCGCCGGCCTGGCCGAGGATGCCTTCGACGACCCGTACGTGCGCGACACGCCGCTGCACGGCGAGGTGCTCTCGCCGCTGCGCTCGGGCGATCCGTTCCACGACGCGCTCGTTGCGCGCGTGGCGCCCCGCGTGCGCGCCGCGGTGCTGTTCGCCCCCTGGGGCGGCCACCGCGTCTGGGACGCCCGCTCGCTGGCCTTCGTACGCACCCCGTTGTTGATCGCCGGCGGCAGCGAAGACGACGTCTCGGACTACGGCGGCGGCATCCGGCGCGTCTGGCGCGACGCGACCTCGGCGCCGCGCGACCTGCTCACCTTCGAGCTGGCGCGCCACAACGTCGGCCCGATCCCTCCACCGCCCGAGGCTGCGGCGCCGGGTCGCGAGGACGACTGGTGGCACTACGCCGACCCGGTCTGGGACCCCTGGCGGGTGCTCGGCGTGTTGCAGCACGCCTGTACGGCGTTCCTGGGGCACCACCTCCGTGGCGAGGACCTGGGCGGCTACCTCGAGGGCGCCGCGCGGGCGACCGCGGCCGCCCGCGGCGATCGCGGGGCGCCCTTGCTCCCGAGCGTCGAGGGCGACGACGACCCCCGCATCTGGCCCGGGTTCGCCCCCCGCACGTCCGTGGGTCTGCGGTTCGAGCGGCGCACGACCAACGCGCCCTCCCCCCGGGTCGACCCGGGCGTATGATGCGCCGCATGGCAACCTGGCTCCTCTCCGCCGACGGGCAGCTCGTGAACCTCGACGTCCTGGAGCACCTGGACGTGCTCGACGTGTTCCCCGAGGACGCCCCAGCCGAGTCCGTGACCTCGGGCGAGGCGCAGCCTGCCTACACCGAGCTCGTGGCGTTCATGCCGTCTGGCAACGAACTGGTGCTGTTCGACGACGAGGACGCGGACGTCGTGATGCACGCGTTCGACCTGCTCAAGCGCTACCTGGTGTCGCCGCAGTTCGAGGCGGTGCACGCTGGTCAGGTGCTCAGCGTGCAGGACCTGATCGACCTGGCGGGCGCCCAGAAGAACTGAGCAGCACGGGCTTCGGTCCTCAACCGAGACGAACGAGCGCGGACGCGTAGGCCTCGACGGGTCCGCCCAACGAGTCGGTCACGTCGCGCGCCGCCTCGAGCACGGCGCGCTCCAAGCGCGGGAGTTCCGCCTCGGTGAACCGCGCCGAAGGCCCGGCCAGACTCAGCGCCCCGAGGAAGTCGCCGGCGGCGTCGAAGACCGGGGCCGACACGGCAGCGGTCTGGACGATGGTGCGGCCGGCGACCGAGCGCGCCACGAAGCGCTCGCGCGTATCCTTGCCGGCCTCGGCCGCCTCGGTGAACGCAGCGATGACCCTGCCGGACGCGCCGGTGTCGTACGGAAACTGGGTTCCGACGCGTAGGAAGTGCAGCAGTTGGTGCCGCATCGAGTGCACGCGGTGGAGGCACACCCGCACATCGCCCTCGCGAACGTAGAGCGAGGCGCTCTCGCCCGTCGCGGCCGACAGGCGCTCGAGCACGGGCATGACGTGGTCACCGAGGTGGAAACTCGCCTGGTAGCGCGCCCCGAGGCGGAAGAGCGCGGGTCCCAGCCGGTACGCGCCGTCACCGCTGCGCTGCAGGCAGCCGGCGCGCTCGAGCGAGGCGGCGAGTCGCAAGACGGTGCTCTTGATCAGCCCCGTGCGGCGCGCAAGCTCACCGAGCGACAGCGCGGTATCGCCGTCCTGGAAGGCTTCGACGATGGCGATGGCGCGGTCGACCGCGGCCACGCCGTCTCGGTGGGACATCGGTTCCTCCTCGGCGCACCACGTTGACACGCGGGCGCCCGGTGGTGTTCACTGCAGCATATCGGATTTGCAACGCCGTTGCGCTAAGCGCAACGGCGGGACCGGAAGGGGTTCGATGATCGCCATCGCCGCCACCCATGGCCACAGCGAGGCCGCCCGATGAGCGCGCCTGGCCTCGTCGCGACCGACGCCGTCGCCGCGGCCGTACACGCACAACGCGCAGAGCTCGAGGCCTTCGCCCTCGACCTCCACGCGCACCCGGAGACGGCGTTCGAGGAGCGCCGCTCCGCCGGCCGGCTCGTCGCTGCCCTGCAGGGCGCCGGCTTCGAGGTCGAGACGCCCGTGGCCGATCTCGAGACCGCCTTCGTCGCCCGCCACCGCTTCGGCCCCGGCGGCCCGAGCGTCGCGCTGATCGCCGAGTACGACGCGCTGCCGAACCTCGGACACGCCTGCGGTCACAACCTGATCAGCGCCGCGTCGCTCGGCGCGGCCCGCGCCCTTCGCACCGAGCTCGACGCGACCAGCGGTGAGCTGCTCGTGATCGGCACCCCGGCCGAAGAGGGCGGCGGCGGCAAGATCCTGATGCTGCGCGCCGGCGTGTTCGACGGCGTCGACGCCGCCATGATGTTCCACCCCGGCGCACGCACGATGACCGTGCGCGGGGCGCTCGCCGCCACGCGCGTGACCATGCGCTTCTACGGCAAGGCCGCGCACGCGGCCGCGGCGCCGCACCTCGGGATCAACGCCCTGGACGCCTGCATCCAGACCTTCAACGCCGTGAACGCCCTGCGCCAGCACGTGCGCGACGAGACCCGCATCCACGGCGTCATCACCCACGGCGGCGACGCACCGAACATCACCCCGGCCTACGCCGAGGCGAAGTTCATCATCCGCCACCGCAGTCACGCCTACGTCGACGTGCTCAAGGAGCGCGTGTACGCCGCTGCGCGCGGGTCCGCCGCAGCGGTCGGCGCCACGGTCGAGTTCGAGGAAGGGCTCGCGTACGCCGAGCGCAAGATCAACCGGACGCTCGCGGCGCGCTTCGCGGCGCACCTCGAGGCGCAGGGCGAGCCCGTGGTCGAGCCGTTGGCGGTCGGCGGCGTCGGGTCGTCGGACTTCGGCAACCTCTCGCAGGCGCTGCCCGCCATCCATCCGTACATCGCCATGGTGCCCGAGGGGACCTCGGCGCACACGCCCGAGTTCGCCGCAGCCGCGGCCTCGAGCGCCGGCATGCGCGCCCTCCACCTGGCCGCCACCGCCCTCGCGCTGACCGCAGCCGACCTGTTCCGCGACCCCGACGTCCTCACCGCAGCCGCGGCCGAGTTCCGAGGGGACGCAGCGTGATCGTGTCCGCCACGAGCCCCACGCCAGCCCGCCCGGCGCGGATCCGCCGCGCCACCCCCGTCCCGAGGAGGACCCACATGCCGAGACCGTTCCGAACCCTCGCACTGCTCTTGATGGCGACGTTGGCGTTGCTGCCGTACGCCTTCGGCCAGCGCACGCTGACGATCGCGCAGGGCATCGACGTGCCCGGCTTCGACCCCCACGGCCACTCCAACGCGGCCATGGAGGCCGTCCTGATCAACCTGTACGACTACCTGGTGTTCAAGTCGGCGAACGGCGAGTTCGAGCCGGCCCTGGCGACCAGCTGGGCACCCGTCGCCGAGGACGCCTGGCGCTTCACGCTCCGTGAGGGCGTGCTGTTCCACGACGGCAGCCCCTTCACCGGCCACGACGTCAAGTTCTCGCTCGAGCGCCTGGCCGGCGACGAGGCCCTGGCGGAGCACGTGAACTACCGCCAGATCCGCGAGGTCGAGGTGGTCTCCGACTTCGAGATCGTCATCCACACCAACGGCCCCGACCCGCTCCTGATCAACCGCATCAGCCGCATCGGCTCGGCCATCATGCCGCGCGACTACGTCGAGTCCGTCGGCTTCGATGCCTTCACCCTGAGCCCGGTCGGCACCGGCCCCTTCCGCTTCGTCGAGTGGGTCCGCGACCAGCAGATCGTGATGGAGGCCTTCGACGACCACTGGCGCGGCCGGGCGCAGTTCGACCGCCTGGTGCACCGCACCATCCCCGAGGACTCCACCCGCGTCGCCGAGCTCATGACCGGCGGGGTCGACATCGTCACCAACATCCCCGAGCAGGATCAGGTCCGGATCGGTCAGACCAACGCAGCCCGCGTCGAGCTGGCGCCCTCGAACTTCATCATGATGGTCGTGTTCAACGTCCGTGAGGGCACCGAGACGGCCGACCCGCTGGTGCGCGAGGCGATCGACTACGCCATCGACCGCGACCTCCTGGTCGAGGGCCTCATGGGCGGCCTCGGCGTCCCGACCGCGGCACGCATCAACCCCGGCATCTCCGCCGCCCCGATCGAGCGCTACTTCGGCGTCAACAACTACGACCCCGAGCGCGCCGTAGAGCTGCTCGCCGAGGCCGGCTACGGACCGGGCGAGCTGACCATCAACGTCTACGGCGCCCAGGGCCGCTTCGCACTGGGTGGCGAGCTGACCGAGATCGTCGGCGTCATGCTCGAGGCCGTCGGGATCAACACGGTGGTCGACGTGCGGGAGTTCAGCGCCTACTCCGCCAACGTCTGGAACGCCGCCGCCTTCGAACACCTGGTGGTCACCGGCCTGGGCAACTCGTTCGGCGACAACTGGTTCGCCATGCGCGCCCTGCTGTGCGGCGGTCAGTACGACGACCGCGTCGGCTGGTGCAACGAGCGCTTCGACGAGCTCATGAACGCCGCCGAGACCGAGGTCGATCCCGAGGCGCGCGCCGCGATGCTGTGGGAGGCGACCGACATCGTCGCCGCCGAACGGCCCTGGATCACCCTGTTCCAGCGCCAGGACCTCGTGGGCGTCGGCAACCGGGTCGACTGGACCCCGCGCGCCGACGGCTTCCTCTGGATGTTCGGGGCGACGCCGACCAACTGACCTCGCGCGGCGCGGACGCCGCCGCACGACAGGGGGCCGGACCCACCGCGGTCCGGCCCCCCCTCACGCGACGATCCGGCCCGCAGCGCCACCCCGGCGCACGAACGCCCCTCACGCGATACGGTGCTCGCTGAACCATGACGGCCTATGTCCTCCGACGTCTCTTGCAGATGGTGCCGGTCGTCTTCGGCATCACCCTCATCGTGTTCCTGCTCGTGAGGTCCGCAGGCGATCCGGTCGTCCTGCTGCTGCCCGAGGACGCCACCCAAGAGCAGATCGAGCTGCTGCGCACCTCGCTCGGCCTCGACAGACCGGTCATGGAGCAGTACGTCCGCTACCTCGGCAACCTGGTACGCGGCGACTTCGGCACCTCGATCCGCTTCCGCAACCAAGACGCCTTCGAGATCACGATCGAACGCCTGCCCGCGACCCTCCAGCTCGCGGCCGCCGCGCTGCTCGTCGCGATCGTGATCTCGCTCCCGGCCGGCATCATCGCCGCCACCAACCGAAACCGCTGGCCCGACCGGCTGGCCTCCA
>SLSM01000289.1 GCA_007130445.1 Trueperaceae bacterium
GCGCCGCCAGGTCGCGGACGATGAGCCAGCTCAGGCTGCCGTGACCGACGATCATGCTCGCGCGCAGTTCGATCGTCGGCACCGACCCGGCCCGCAACGTCTCGCCCACCTCGAGACGGCTGCGTAGGTGCTCGGATCCCGGACCGACCGGCGCCACACCCCCCAGGTACACGATCCGCTGTACCCCGGACTCGGCGGCGACCGCGGCGAAGTCAGCGGCGGCGGCGACCTCACGCTCGTGGTAACCGGCGCCTTCCCGGATGCCGTGCACCAGGTACAGCGTCGCCTGCACGCCCTCGAGCGCGCGTGCCATCGCGTCGCGGTCGCCCACGTCGCCCTGGACCCAATCGAGCGTTGGCGCGTGTGCCGCCGCTCGTGCGGCGTCCCGCGTGAGCGCGCGCACACGCCAGCCGGCACGCTCGAGCGCCGGACGGACCGCGCTGCCGACGAAACCGGTCGCGCCGGTGAGCAGCAGGGTGCGCTCCGGATCGCTGGGTGTGGGCACCCGGGTCACGACGTGCCGGACGGCACGCCGCGCTCGATCAGGTACCGCGGGGCCGTCGCGCCGATGCCGGGACGACCACCGGTCACGAGCACGGGTCGGGGCTGCATGGTCCGAGTGTAGCGGGTCGAGCGAGCGCCGCCTCTTCCCCGCCACGCCGGCACGACGTTCCGCCGGGCCCTCGCCGGGTAGAAGTACGTCATGCCGACGCCCTGCACGGCCTCCCGATCCGAGCGGCGCCCACCGTCACGCCGCGCGGCCACGCGCCGCTGATGCGCGCCGGCGACCACGTCCTCCCCACCGTCACCGGCACCATCGTGCGCCCGCAGACGGGTGTGCGCCTCGACGCCCACGGCCACGCCTGGATCGCCCCACCGCCACTCGTCGACGACATCGTGCCAGCGTTGACGAACGAACCTCAACTCGTTGCCGGCCTCGCGCGCTTCGCCGCGGCCGCCGCTCCGCGCCGCGCGGCACTCCTCGACGTCCAGGCGCCCGGCTGCGGCCGAGACGCAGCGGCCCTCGCCCGTCTGGCAGCCAAGAGCGGCGTGGCCATCGCGGCCCTCACGGGTTTCCATCGCGCCCGGTCCTACCCGAGGGGGCTACGGCCCTGGACCACCGCCGAAGCCGCGCTCGGCACCTTCATGCGCGAGCTCGAGGGTGGTCTGCGCGAGGCGCCCATGGCTCGCGCCGCCGCGATCAAGGCGGCCTTCACCGGGACGCCCCAGGACGGCGATCCCTGCTGGGACGGGGCCATCGAGGCCAGCGCGCAGACCGGCGCGCTGCTGGTGGTGGACACCGAAGGCGGCGCCGGCGTCGAGGACCTGGTCGAGTGGCTGCAGGAGCGCGACGTGCCGCCCGAGCGGCTCTACCTCCTCGACGTCGACCAGCGCGACGACGCCGCCCTGCACGTGGATCTTGCGCGCGCCGGCGTGCTGCTCGGCTTCGCCTCGTCCCTGCGCGACGACGGTCGCGCCCAACCGTATGCGCTGTTGGAACGGTTGCTCGAGGCCGGCTTGGCCGGCTCGGTCGCCCTCGGCCTCGACCTCGACGCGCCGACGCGCTGGTCGGTGGCGACTGCCGAGGCATCTGGGACGGGCCCAGCAGCGCTCGTCACGATCGTAGAAGCCAAGCTCCAGGCGCTCGGCGCCGCAGCCGAGGACATCGACATGTTGCTCGGCGGCTCGCTGCTGGAGCGCGCTGCTCGCCCCGAGGTGCCGTTCGGCCTCGGTCGATAGCGCCGAGCCCCGGTGCGCCGGACGCCGCTTCGCGCTCGGCTACCAGAGGTCCGGGAACGGCACCATGGGCACGAGGTAGCTCCTCGACCGGGTGACCGCCAGCATCAACCGAGCGTCACCAACCGCGTGCACGCGCGTTCCCGTACGACCGGCGGCCAACACGCTGCCAGAGAAGGTACCGCCCAGTTCGGTCACGGTCGCGGCTGGGAGCGCGAAGGAACCGGTGTCGGCCGCGACACAGCTCACGAACGTGGTGACATCCGCCGACATCAGGTCGATCGTGACGATCGTGGCGGCGTCGTTCGTCGCTCCCGACCAGCTGAACGTGGTGTCGATGCCCACGGCCCCGGGGGAGCCGGGCTCCGCAGGCGCGGTGAGCGCGAAGGCCGGCGTGTCGGGGAAGCCGGCGTTGGCGACCGAGGGGTAGTCGTCGCCCGGAACGCTGAGCGTCAGGTCGACGAGCAACGGTCCTTGGACTGGGCCGCCGGAGCCGTAGGCGATGATCGTATCTTCTCCGAAGGGCGCTTCGGAGCGCTCGAGCTCGAGGAAGGCGGCACCGCCCGAGCGCACGGCGATGGTGTCGCCTGCACCGAGGAAGGTGATGCCGAGGTCGTCGGGCAGCACGATGCCGGGGAACATGTCGATCGGGTCGCTCGGGTCGACGTCGAACACGCCGAACACCTGGCAGGTGCCGACGACCTCGCTCCACGGCGCATCGAACAGGTCCGCCGGGACGTCTTCGTCGAACCGCACGAAGAAGCCGTTCCCACCGACCTGCGCCGTGTCGTCAGCAACCGTGCGCTCGTCGATGACGACGACGCCGACGTCACGGGAACCCGCGGCGATGTCCTCGTCATCGTTACCGTCGTCGTCGCCGTCGTGGGCGGTGCCGCAGGCGACGAGGAAGGCAAGCAGGGCGACGACGGCTGTCGCGATGACCCAGTTCACGATGCGGCGATCCATGCTGCACGCTCCATTCCGTGATGCGCGGCCGTCGTGACGGCCTGGCGCCCGAGGTGGCGACGCCCGCACGGCGTCTCGAAAGCCCGCGCCACGTGTGTCAGCGAGCATAGCGAAGCCACCGTTCTGCAAGCGTTCCCGTGCCGGGTCCAAGCGGGCCCTCGCTCGCAGTCGGCCGAACGATGTCGTGGAACGCTGCTGTCATGAGGATTGCTCAGCGCCTGATCGGCAGCTTCCGCCACGCCATCGCCGAGCGGCGCGCACGCGGCAAAGCCCTCGAGCGGCTCGCCGCGGAGCTCGAGGCGTCGGCACGCACGATGGACGCGAAGCTCGCGGCGGCGGGCGACACGCCCGGCAACCGTGAGGCGATCGCGCACTGGGTGGGCATCGAGCGCTGGGGGCAGCGCCGCCTGCGCGTCGCACTCGGGGAACCGTTCGTCGAGGACGGCTACCACGCCTACCGACCCGACCGCGACGACGGCGTCGTGGCGCTGCGGCGCGCGTTCGCCACGACGCGCGCCGAGACGCTGGCCCTGGCCCGGCGCCTACGCGAGGCCGGCGTCGATCCGTCCACCACCGTGCGCCACAACGACCTCGGTGAGCTCAGCGTCGGCGGCTGGCTGGCGTACCTCGTGCAACACCCCGAGCAGGAGTCGCGTGGCCGCTTGCGCGGCTGACGCCTGAGGGCCACGGCCGATCAGAACGTGACAGACCGAACAGCCACTCAGTCGACCGCCCGCTCCAAGCGCGTTCAAGTGCCACTCCCCGTTCGGCACGTGTCTTCGACCCTGACGTCTCGAGCCAGCGGCGGCACGCACCGCCGGCATCGAACTCGACCGTGGTGGCGACATGGAGGAGCTTCCACCTGCCGACCAGCGCCTCCCGCATCAGCACCTCACGCTGATCGGCGTCGACCACACGCGTGACGCTCAGGATCCGGTCACCATCGACCACGTACACGCCGGTCGAGCGCAAGGGTGCCAACGCCTCCGCCGCACCATCGACCCACATGCGCTCTCTGGTGATGATCACGTCGCCAGCCGACGCCGCCGCGTGGAACTCGACCTCGAGCCGGGCCCCGGCGTCGATCAGGGCAAAGAGCGCGGGCAGCGCCGCCGTGCCGCGCTCCTCGTTCCAATACAGGCCAAGCTCCGCGTGCGTGACACCGTGGCTGAACATCGCCCGCAACGGCGCCTTGGCGCCATCGTTCACCAGCGCTGCGTAGCGCTCGATCACCTCGAACTGCGCCGGCGACTGCGCGTCGGCCAGCGAGAGCGCGTGCAGCGCCAGCACGGCGGCTACGACCACACACGCCAACCACATTCGTGACATGACCCGTCCCCCCGTCTCCCCCAACTCCATCGGCGGGGGCCATCGATCCGGCCCGCCGTAGGAGCCGCGCCGTTCGCGGCCCACGGACGTCCTGCCCGTGGGCCGCATGGCGTCAATGCACGATGCGCATCGCGCGCAGCCTGCTGCCCGGCGTCTGGCCGCGTCCTTGGTTCGTCCGGCACATCTCGTCGACCTCGACGAGTTCGAAGGTGTCGGCCGTCGTGACGTGGACCAGCCACACGCCCTCGTCGGCGGGCTGGCAGATCGACGTCGTGTCGTCGCTCACGACGCGCCACGTGCCGTCCTCGATGGCGTACGTACCGCTGTCCAGCGGAGCGCTCTCGAGCAAGGACCGGGAGCCTGCGAAGCGGTAGCTGCCGTCGGCATCGAACCGCATCACCCCGCCCCCCGCGTACCACGTGCCGATCAGCGCCTCGCGCATGAGCACGTCGCGCTGCTCGGTGTCGAGCACGCGCGTGATGCTCTGGATCCGCTCACCGGCCACCACGTACACCACGGTCGAGTGCAGCGGCGCCAGCGCCTCGGGCACGTCGTCGCCCCACATGCGCTCGCGGGTCACGACGACGCTCCCGCCGGCCAGCGCTGCCTCGAACGCGACCTCGAGCCTGACGTTCGTGTCGAGCATGGTCCAGATGTGAGCGTGCGCCGCCGTCGCACGATGATCGCTCCAGTGCAGCGCGTACTCGGCGAAGGCCATGTCGGCCGCGAGCACCGAGGTCAAGGCGGTCGTGGCCAACGAGCCCCCCTCCGTGACGATCGACGCGTAGCGCTCGACCGTCTCGAACTGCGGCGGCGCCTCGGACAGCGCGTGCGCGCTCACCGAGAGCATCACCACCGCCATCGCGTACCGAACCACCCGTGGTCCCATGGCACCTCCTCTCACCCGGCGCCGAGGCCGGGTCGATCGCCAGGTCACCCGTGTGGATCACATCCCTCTCTACCCCGCACGCTAGGCCCGCGAGCGTTCCCGAGGCGTTCCGTCCCAGCGGCGGCTCAGCGCACCGCCGACGCCGCCGTGTCATCACATGGAACGACGCGCTACCACGATGCCGCATGCCCGCCATCAGCATCTTCAACGACGTGATTGGCCCCGTCATGCGCGGGCCGTCGAGCTCGCACTGCGCGGCTGCGCTCCGCATCGGTCGGCTCGCGCGCGACCTGATGGACGGCGACATCGCCGACGTGCTCGTCGAGTTCGACCGCGAGGGCTCGCTGCCGACCACACGCGCGAGCCAGGGATCGGACATGGGCCTGTTCGGTGGGCTGCCCGGCCGGGAGGCCGACGACGAGCGCCTCCCCGACTCGACCCTGGCGCTGGCCGATGCGGGCATCGACCTACGCATCGAGACGGTCGACGTGGGCGACCCGCATCCGAGCACCTACCGGCTGACGCTGCGCAACGCGCAGGAACAGCGCAGCGTGATCGCGATCTCGACCGGCGGCGGCATGATGCAGGTCATCCGGCTCGACGACGTCCCGCTGACCCTCGACGGCGGCTACGCCGAGACGCTCATCTGGTTGGCTGGGGACCAGCGCGACGCGGCCGAGCGGCTGGCGACCCGCATCGACGCCGACGAGGTCCTGATCCACCAGACAGACGGCGGCATGCTGGTCCAGGTGCAGGCGGCGACGCTCGTCCCAGACGACGCGCTGGCCGGACTCCGGCCGTCGTGTCGCGCACACGCTGCTCGGGCCGGCCCCTTGACAGCGACCTCGTAGATCGCTCACAGACCGTCACCGCCGCGTTCGAGCACGAGATCGAAACGCCAGTCGCTGTCGATCGGGCCGATCGCGATCGCCGTGCGATCGCCGTCCAGGTAGGCGTCGGCCCAGGCGGTGGAGAAGGTCGACATGTTCATGAGCTCGTAGAGCAGGTTGCGACGGAGGCGCTGGGCAGGCGCCGTCCCTTGCTCGCCCTGGTAGACCAACAGCGGCTCCCAGATCAGCGCGGCAACACCGTCGCCCGCGTACGTCGCGTTGAGCGTCGTCAGGATCGTCTTCAGCGCCTCGACCGGTGTGTCCGCCCGCGTGAACGGCGTCGGCGGCGGCGCGTCGGGATCGGCCCGCACACCGTTCCAGTGCTCGTCGCTCCCATAGCGCCCCAGGAAGCTGTTCCCTCCGCGGGACAGGATGAAGACGAGATCCCCCGAGGCGTTGTCGTCACGCCAACTGCCCGACAGCGTCGCCCCGTCGACCGTTCCCGAGATGCGCCCGTTCCCGGGGCGGTAGATCCCCTCGACCTGGTCGCCGGTCTGCGTAAGCTCCCGGATCGCCTGCCCGTCTCGGAAGGTGGAGTTCCAGGTTCCGGTCCAGTCCGCAGCCTCAGCCATGCCAGCCCACGAGACCGGCAGGAGCAGGGTCACCAGGAGGGGTCGCAGCCATCTGGGTACGTGGCATCACCAACTCTCTACGCAGGCGCTGAACGCCGCCATACGCACGAGGAATCTCCGAGGATTCGGGTCGCTCGAAACCTTCGCGTCGGGTCCTCCCGTGCGCGCACGGCGGACCGAGTCGCCCCGCCCTGAGCGCTGGAGTTTAGCAGACGAACCAAGAAGGACGGCCGTACGGCCGAGTCCGATGCCGCGGCGCGGGGTTCCTCGACCCTCCGCGAGCCAGTGGGCTGGCCGAGCGCCGGATGTCTGGACCCGGGCCGTGTGATCGCTGTTCAGCCGGGTCCCCGGTCGGCGGCATAGGGGCCCTTCAGCGCCCGACTCGCCGCCAACTTGCGCGTCAGGAACGCCATTGGCACGCCCCCGGGGCTGAACGCCCACTGTCCGGCCTGGAGGACGCCAGGGCGGAGTCCGTCAGCACGGGGATCGACACCTCGTACGTGGTGCGGGCGAAGAACGCGTCGAGGTACGCCGTCACCGACTCGACCGGCAGGGGCGCGTGGCTGTGGCTTGACTTCTCGGGGCACGGGTGCGAAAGCGGTTCCGGGCTCAGTATCCGGGCGTGGTGTCATGCGCCAGCACCCGACCCGGCACGCTCTCGACGATCGCCTGCGCCCGTTTCCGCGCAGCCTTCTGCGATGCGACGGAGTGGGTGTCGTCAGCCGGTACGAAGGACTAGCATGAGCGCAGGGCGCCGCGGAAACCGGAGGGTCTGCCATGCGAAGCGCGGGTATCGGTGCGTTCGTACTGCTCCTGCTGGGCCTGGTGGCGTGCGCCGGCACGGGACCGACGGGGTCGCTCCAGGTCTTGATCGCGGGACTGCCGCCAGGGGTGCCGGCGGCGGTGGAGATCGCTGGACCCAATGGGTACGCCGAGGTCGTCACCACGTCCCGCGTGCTTGCAGGCCTCGCACCCGGCTCATACTCCCTGAACCCTGCCGACGTGGAGGACGGGCACACGATCGTGCCCAGCACGTATGACGCCACGACAACGTCTCCGGTCGTGATCGTCGCGGCCGGCGAAACCGTGACGGCAACCGTCGACCACACGTGGCACAGCCCGAGCGGGCGCGCCTGGATCAGCCGGGTGGAGGATGACGGCCCCATCCTGAGCGGCTTCGCCGCCGACGACCTCATCGCGTCCGGAACCCCATCGCCAACAGAGTCGATCGGCCGCGACGCCGGCATGTGGGAAGGCATCGCATTCGACGCCGACGGGAACGCCTGGGTCGCGCGATACCAGCACGGAACCCGCCTCGTGCGCTTCCCAGCCGCTGCGCTGGCCGCCTCCGGCGACACCTCGCCCGACGTCGTCATCGACAGCAGCGACCCACTCGTCCTCGCCGGCGCCGTGGGACTCGCGTTCGACTCGGACGGTGGGCTGTGGGTGAGCGGCTACGAGTCCAACACCCTGGTCCGCTATAGCCCGGCGCAACTCACGGTCTCCGGAAGCCCGGCACCCGACGTCGTGCGCACCGCCACCGCGGGCAGCCTCGCGCACCCGA
>SLSM01000130.1 GCA_007130445.1 Trueperaceae bacterium
GCACGACGAGCGATCTGGGCCGATGCTGGCCCGCTTCGACGATTCGATCGGTGAGCGCTGGCGCGACGTGCAGCGCTGGCGCGCTCGTGTTGTGAACGCTCACAGCCTAATCGGCGGCCGGGCCGGTGTCAACCGGCAATCGTCCCGACGGCCGCAGGCGACCGCGCAGGCTGTGCGCTCGCCGACCGGTCTCGCTGAATCACGTTCCTGACGCGTGAATCGCACGTGCCAGCGGACGACGTCGATCCCTCCACATTGTCCACGTCTGGTGCCAGTGGTAGCATGTGTGCGCTCACATGACCGCGCCATCCCGTAGATTCGAGGAGGGGACCAGGTGGTGACCGACAGCCGCTCGCCGTCACGCGTCCGGAGGCCGACGCTCGACGACGTCGCCCGCGCCGCAGGCGTCTCGTACCAGACGGTGTCACGCGTCGTCAACGACCAACCGAGCGTCGCAGAAGCGACCCGCGAGCGTGTGCTCCATGCGATCAAGGCGCTCGACTACCGCCCCAACCGCGCCGCCCGCAGCCTCGCCACGCGCCGTTCGAACACGATCGGCATCGTCGGCTTCGACACGCGCTACTTCGGACCGTCCCAGATGCTCGTGAACATCGAGGCCGCCCTCAAGCGCGAGGGGTACGGCCTGACGTTCACGTCCATCGACGACGGCACGGTCGCGGCGCTGCAACGCGCCAGCTCGGAGATCGCGGACCAACACCTCGACGGCATCGTCATGATCGCGCCGATCGCAGGAGCGGACGTCGAATCGATCTCCGACCTGTTCGGCGCGACGCCGTTCGTGATGATCGACGCCGAGCCCGGCGAGGCGGTGCACTCGGTGGGCATCGACCAGGCCCACGGCGTGCGTCTCGCCGTCGAGCACCTCGTGGGGCTCGGCCATCGGCACGTGTGCGAGATCAGCGGGCCGCTGCGCTGGAACGCCGCGCGTGAGCGCCACGAGACGTTGCGATCGGCGCTCGAGGTCGCCGGCTTGGAACGGGGTCCGAGCATCGAGGCCGATTGGACAGCTGCCGGCGGTTTCGCAGCCGCACGCCGCCTGCTCGCGACGCGCGCGCCCTGCACGGCGCTCGTCGTCGGCAACGACCAGATGGCGCTCGGGGCGATCCGTGCGCTTCGCGACGACGGCTACCGCGTCCCGGAGGACGTGTCGATCGTGGGCTTCGACGACGTGCCGGAAGCGGCGTTCTTCGATCCCCCGCTCACCACCGTGCGGCAGGACTTCGAGGCCGTCGGCCGCCAGTGCGCCGAGTACCTCACGACGCTGCTCAAGGCACCCGACACGCCGCGTCACCGGCGCGTGCTGTTCCCGACGCTCGTGCCCCGTGCGAGCACGGCGCGGCCGCCCGAGGCAGCGTGAGCGCGACCGTGGCGAACGGTCGGCGGGGCGGGACCGTCACCCCCTGAGGGACAGAACCACCGCGCGCGCGGCTGCCTCGCCCGAGAGACGGGCCCCGCCGGCCGTCTGCATCAGCCCGCCGGCGAGCGCCTCGCCAGCGAACCAGATGCGCTCGCCGACGGGCTCGGCGAGCACGCTGCGCGCCTGTGCGGCGCCCGGGGCCGCGACGGCGTACGCGCCGCGCACCCACGGCTCGGCGGCCCAGTTCGTCATGGTGCCGTGCCCGATGTGCTTGCGGACGTCGCTGCCGAACAGAGTCTCGAGGCGCCCCGACACGAAGTCGACGGCGGCGGCTGGGCCTGCCGCTTCGAGCTCCCAGGCGAAGTCGCCGCCCACGAACCCGACCACCAGGTCGACCTCGAAAGGGAAGAAGAGCAGATAAAGGTCGTGGCGCGCGTGACCGATCATCAACAGGTCGTCGAAGGGTTCGATCCCCAGGCGCGAGCCGCGCACCCGGATGGGCACCTTCGTCAGCAGGCCCATCGGTAGGTCGTGGACGGCCTCGACGTGCCGCTCCGGCAGGCTCGGCGTGAAGCGGATGCCGTCGAACGCCAACACGCCCGTGGAGGCGGTGACGATCACGGCCCGCGCTGCGATCGAGCCGAGGTCGGTCTCGACGCGCACCCCTGGTCCGTCCCAGTGGACGCGCCGGACGGGGCTCGAGAGCGTCACGGGGACGTCGCGCCCCCAGTGCGCCACGAGCGCACCGTAGCCCTCGCGCGTGTAGTAGTTCGGCTCGAGGTCCTCGGCGGCGCGGAAGTCGGCGACGGAGATCTCGTCGTCGTCCTTGCCGAAGTCCATCGGCCCGTTGAAGACCGACACCGCGTTCTCGACGTGGCAGGCGCGGACGAGTGCAGCCAGGCGGTCGTCGGAACCGTCGTGCTCGGCGATCGCGCGCTGCAGCTTCGCCTCGGCCGCGACCAGTGCGGCGAACTCCTCGGGGCTCGCCTTGCGGTCGCCGAAGTAGAGGTGGTCGAGGGACATGTCGTGGTAACGCAGCGCCCAGCCGGCGCCCTTCGCGTCGTCGAGGAAGGGGTTGCGGTCCGCGGCGTGCAGCCAGGCGCAACCGACGTCGAAGGGGACGCCGAACTCGCGCGTCGACGTGAAGGCGCGGCCGCCGATGCGGTCCATCGCCTCGAGCACCTCGCACGCGACGCCGCTCGCTCGCAGCGTCTTCGCCGCCGCCAGTCCCGCGGCGCCCGCGCCGACGACCACCACGTCCGTCTCGACCATCAGCCTTCCTCCCTCACGCTCGGTACGCTGCGCAGCATAGCCTTACGACGGCATCGGCCTCGCGGCGAGCCATCACCACCTGGAGCGCGCGGCGGGCCGGCGACCGGTGCGCTGGCGTTGGCTAGGCCGCCGGCGAGCCCCGACCCGGTCGCATCGGCTCGAGCGCGTCGCCGCGGCGCAGCTGGTGCCGGACGATGCCGGCCACGTGCACGACCAACAGGGCGCTGAACAAGTACGCGCCGACCTGGTGACCGAGTCGCGCCTGCTCGACGTCGAGCGTCGCCGGCGGCGCCTCGCCGGCCAGCAGCAGCGGCACCAGGTCGTTCTGCAGCATCGTCCCCATGCCGCTCACCGCGAGCAGGAGGGGGAAGACCGCGATCGCCCAGTGGACCGTGTGCAGCAGGCGACGGTTCCACGCGGCGAGCCCGGCGGGCGCGGGCACTGGTCGGCGCGCGCGCAGCACCAGGCGCCAGGCCGTCAGCGCCACGACCAACCAACCGATCGCCAGGTGCACCCGGTAGAGGTCGAGGCGCACGGCGTCGTCGAGCGTCCGCGCCATCACCAACCCCGTCGGGATCATCGCCAGGATCGACAGGGCGATGATCCAGTGCAGCCAGAGGCGGAGCGTTCCGTACGAGCGGATGCTGGCGTTGCGCGGCATGGAGGAGTCTAGCAAGGGCCTGGTGGGCGGGGTACGAACGGCCCGGAGCAGGGTGTGCGCCCGTTGCGCGGAGGCGAGCGCGGTCGGGCGAGAACGACCGGAGGCGGCGCTCACGGTGCTGAACGCCGCCTCGTACGTGCCGCACGGCGCGACGGGAGACGCCGTGACGGCGATCAGCGACCGGTCACTTCAGGTGCTCGTTGAGGTACTCGGCCACCTGCGTCAGGTTGCGCTTCTGGGACCCCGACGTGTCGCTGGCGGCGAAGCAGAACGTGAACGAACCGCTGGCGTAGCTCATCAGCGACGGGCCGGTGGGCCCGAACGGGATCTCGCCGAGGAGGGTACAGCGGTGGTTCGGCAGCGTCTCGGGGCTGGTGCCGTCGTTGGTGCGGTGCGTACCGCCGAGGATATGACCGCTCTCGTGCATGAACACGAAGCTCGTCCAGTCGTGCGTCCCGTCACCGTAACCGGACCAGCCGACCGCGCCGCGATGGGGCGTCTTGCCCAACGCCTCGATGTAGGCACAACCGCCACCGTACTCGCGCGTCCACCACATCCAGTACTCGTTCGGGAACGCGACCACGTCGCGTGAGAGCAGGCGGATCCGGTTGATGAAGGTGTCGGCCGTGTCGCCGCAGGCCAGATTGGCGGCCGGATAGGAGAGCCGAGCCTGCCCGGCGAGCGTCAGCGCCTCGTAGCCGGCGATGCGCGTGCGCACCAGGATGCGGTTGTTGTTGGTCGGTAGGTCCGACGCCCAGGACGGGATGTCGGCAGCGATGTTGCTGAGCCACAGGTTCGCGTCTTGGCGGTTGGCGACCGCGTCCACGCGGTCGAACCAGTTGCCGATGTGCCACGTGTTGGTGGAGGGGTCGTAAACCGTTGCGTCCGCGACCATGACCGGGCGCAGCTCGCGGATCTGCGTATGGATCAGTGGCGTCACGCGCGGTTCGGCACCCGCGGTGGAGGCACCCTCGATGCCGCTCGGTGCGACCAGAGCGCTGTGCGGCTCACCGTGGAGCAGCTGTCCGCGGTATTGGTTCTGGATGTAGACCAGGTAGTTCTCGGCGACGAGCGCAGCGAGCTCGTCCGCTCGGTTCGTGCCGAAGTGGGGTTGCAGAGCGTTCCCGAGGTGCTCGATCACGGTCACGTTCTGGTTCAAGCCGGTCCCGAAGTTGGCACCCTCGAGGTGGTCTCCGATGAGGGCGAGCACCGACGGCTGCAAGACGGTGGGGTCGAAGCCGCCCTCGGCGACGATGCCCAACCACGCCATCGTCTGCTCGTAGCTCCAGTCCGGAACGCCGCGGAAGGTCAAGCTCGGCCCGCTCGGACGGAGGTGCTCGAAGTCGTCGGACTCTGGGACGTCGACGGCGACCTGGCGAACGTCGACGTGGTACGCCAACCAATCGGCCTCGCTCAGCACGCCGTCGGCGTCGTACATCGGCAACCGGATCTGACGGGCCGTCTGGCCGCCCTGGCCGCTCAATGCGTGCGCGCGCAGGTCGGCGACGATGCCAGCATCGACGATGGACACGAGCTCGAAGGCGTCGAGGCCAGGGAACGCCTCGGTGATCGCGTCGGCGAGCTCCTGTGGGATGCCGTCGCCACCGCCACCCGCATCGCTGCAGGCGACGACCGCGAGCACGAGCAGTGCTGCGGCGACGAGACGGAGGGCGTGAACGAGGTGATTCGACACTGGACGCATGATGCCTCCTGGGAGGTCGAGCGTCCATGACGCGGCCGGAGGACGGCCGGCCGGTTGGGGCCACCTGGCCCCCAGCCGGTGGGTCGGGCGCCGGTCGATCGTCACGGGGCGGTGACGACGTTGACCGCCGAGTTGCACAGGACCCGCTCCTCACCTCCAGCGTGACCGCGACCGGTTCGCAACGGGGGCGAACCGCTCGGGCGTTCGATTCGGCGTTGCAGCATTCTACGCTTCTGCAGCGACAGGGTCCAGAGCAGGCGTACGGGCGCGGCTCGCTGCGCTGCGCCCGCGAGTGTCGAGTGGCACGTGTCGCGTAGGCTGCGGGGATGGACGATCTCGAGGCAGTCGCGGCGGCCGTGCGTGTGGCGCGTGGCGTGGTCGTGCTGACGGGCGCGGGCGTGTCCGCCGAGAGCGGGCTGCCGACGTTCCGTGGGGATGGCGGCCTGTGGCGCGGTCACGACCCCATGCGCTTGGCGACGCCCGAGGCGTTCGATCTGGACCCGGCGCTGGTGAGCGAGTGGTACGACCTTCGTCGCATGGCCGCGGAGGCCGCAGAGCCAAACGCGGCGCACGTTGCCATGGCCGAACTCGAGCGGCACGTGGTCGCTGCGGACGGGCGCTTCGCGCTGCTGACCCAGAACGTCGACCGGCTGCACCAGCGGGCCGGAAGCGAACGGGTCGTCGAGCTCCACGGCAGCCTGCTGGTGTGGCGCGACCACCGCTCGGGCCGACGCGTCACACCGGAGCCGACGCCGTTCCAGACCCACCCGTTGCCCGGGCCCGACGGCGGCTGGCTGCGCCCCGACGTGGTCTGGTTCGGCGAGTACCTGAGCGAGGCGGCGTTGGCGGCGGCCGCGTCGGCGCTGACGTGGTGCGATCTGTTCCTGGTCGTCGGCACGAGCGCGGTCGTGTACCCGGCGGCTGGGCTGGTCGGGCGCGCCGCTGCCGCCGGAGCGGTGACGGTGGAGGTCAACGTCGCGGCGACGCCTGCGCACGTCGACCATCGCTTGGCCGGTCCGGCCGCGGTGGTGCTGCCGCGGCTGGTGGAGGCGGCGTTCGGGAACGTGGCGTGACGGAACGACCGGTCGAGCGACCCCCGCCCGAAGGTAGGCGGCGCCGCAGCGATCAGGCTCAGATGATCTCGTCCTCGTCGAAGAGCGGATCCTGCGCCAGTTGGTTCGTCAGCGCCTCGACGGTGGACGAGGCCCGCTTCGTCTCGCTGAGCCTGGCCACGTGGAAGAGGGCATCGCCCTCGTTGACGATGGGGAGCAGGGTGCGTCCGACGATGATGCCGTCGAACTCGGCGATCACGTTGGTCTCGGCCTGGCCGAACGGGTCGGAGACCGCAGCCAGCAGGTCGCCCTCGCGCACCACGTCGCCCTCGGAGCGGTAGGTGCGCAGCAGGCCGCCTTGCGGCGCCCGCAGCCAGCGGCTGGTGCTGCACTCGAGCGACTCGCGGCGCGGTTTGGCGACGCCCCGAGCCGGCATCATGCGCTGGTCGCGCAGCACCCGCAGGATGCCTGAGACGCCGGCGCGGACGGAGCGTTCGTCGAAGCGCAGCCCCTCGCCGGCCTCGTACACGACCACGTCGACGCCTCGGGCCTGGGCCGCCGAGCGCAGCGAACCGTCGCGCACGGGGGCGTCGAGGATCACCGGGGCGCCGAACGCGCGGGCGATGCGCAGCGCACCGGTGTCACCAGGCGACACGCGCAGCTGCGGCAGGTTGGTGCGATGCACCGCTGCGGAGTGCAGGTCGATCCCGAACGCGGAGCGCGCGACGACCTCTTCCATGAACCGGTTCGCCAGGCGCGCCGCCAGCGACCCCTCCGAGCTGCCGGGGAAGGAGCGGTTCAGGTCGCGGCGATCGGGCAGGTAGCGGGAGTGAGACAGGAAGCCGTACGTGTTGACGATCGGCACGACCAGCATGGTGCCGGCCAGCCGCCCCAGGCCCGGGTGCCGGAGCACCCGCCGGATGATCTCGGCGCCGACGACCTCGTCGCCATGGATGCCCGCGCTGATGAACGCCGTCGGCCCCGATCGCCGGCCATGCACGACGTGGACGGACAGCGTGGCGGGCGTGTGGTCCGACAGGACGCTGATCGGGAGGTCGACCGTCCGGCGCTCTCCCGGCGCGATGGTCTCCCCGCCGATCTCCCACGCCACGCCGTTGGTGCCACGCCCCGACGTGGTCAACCCTTTCCGCGCGTGCGCGTCTTGCCGCTCTTCGCGTTGGCCTCGATGTAGCGGATGATCATGCCGGCGATGTCCTTGCCCGTGGCCTTCTCGACGCCCTCGAGTCCGGGCGAGGAGTTGACCTCCATCACCACGGCGCCGTGATTGGAGCGCAGCATGTCGACGCCGCACACGTTCAAGCCCATGGCCTTCGCCGCGCGCAGCGCCGTGGAGCGCTCCTCGGGGCTGATCCTGACCTCGACGGCCGTGCCGCCCCGGTGCAGGTTGGAGCGGAACTCGCCCTCCGTGCCGGTGCGCTTCATCGCGGCGACGACCTTCCCGCCGATCACGAACGCGCGGATGTCGCTGCCCTGCGCCTCCTTGATGAACTCCTGGACCAGGATGTTGATGTTGGCGCCGCGGAACGCCTCGATCACCGACTTGGCCGATCGGTCGGTGTCCGCCAAGACCACGCCGATGCCTTGGGTGCCCTCGAGCAGCTTGATGACCAGCGGCGCACCGCCCGCGACCCTGACGACCTCGTCGGTCTGCTTGGGGTCGTAGGCGAAGGTGGTGACGGGCAGGCCGATGCCGTCGCGCGCCAGCAGCTGCATCGAGCGCAACTTGTCGCGCGAGCGGCCGATCGCCACGCTCTCGTTGAGCGGGTAGACGCCCATCATCTCGAACTGGCGCAGCACCGCCGTGCCGTAGAAGGTGA
>SLSM01000390.1 GCA_007130445.1 Trueperaceae bacterium
AGGATCGCGACGAGCGCCAGCGTGACGATCATGCCGAGGCCGAGCAGGCCGCGGCGCTGACGCAGGATCTGACCCCAGACGGCGGCTGCGCCGACCGAAGCGGCTGGAGCGCCAGCGGCCATCAGTAGCGCACCCGCGGGTCCGCCAGCGCGTAGGCGATGTCGGTGACAAGGTTCACGAGGATGACGGTGATCGACACGAGCAGGAGGATTCCGAGCAGGACCGGGTAGTCGCGCGTGAAGATCGAGTCGTACATCAGCCGCCCGACGCCGGGCCAGCCGAACACGGTCTCGACCAGCGCTGAGCCCGCCACGATGAAGCTGAAGTTGTAGCCGATCACGGTGATGATCGGCAGCGCGGCGGCGCGGAGCCCATGCTCCCACAACACCCGCCGCTCGGAGAGGCCGCGGGCGCGCGCGGCGAGGATGTAGTCGGCGTTCATGACCTCGAGCAGGCTGGCGCGCGTCAACCGGGTCGTGATCGCCATGTACCGGAACGACAGCGCCAGCACCGGCAGGATCATGTGGCGTGCCTGGTCCCAGACGGCGTCCAAACCGACGTACTCGGCCCGGATGCTGCGGAAGCCGCCGGCGGGGAGCCAGCCGAGCCAGACGGCGAAGACGAGGATCAGGATCTGGCCGAGCCAGAACTCGGGGATCGAGTAGCCGGCGAGGGCGAAGCCCGTCGCTCCCCCGTCGACCGCGGAGTTGGGGCGGCGAGCCGCCCAGACGCCCAGGACGACACCGACGAAGGTCGCGAGCACCACCGTGGTGAGCATGAGCAGCAGCGTTCGACCGAGTCGCTCGGTGACGAGGTTGAGCACGGGCTGCCGGTTGGCGAAGCTGAAGCCGAGGTCACCGCGCACCACACTGCCCAGGTACCGCACCAGCCGTTCGGGCACGCTCTGGTCGAGTCCGTACTGGGCACGGACGCGTTCGACGTACTCCGGGGGTGCGGGGAACTCGCCGATGAGGGCGGTCACCGGGTCACCGGGCGCGAGCGAGATGAGCAGGAAGTTCACGACGATCACGCCGAGCACGAGGGGGACGGCGTTGACGAGGCGCTCGAGGGCGTATGCCCCGAGCGCCTTCGTGCCTCGCCCTGCACTCACACGCAGGTTCCGATGGTGGTTCGCACCGGCGTCAGCGCGTGCTGCGCAGCCACCGGAGGTGGTGGAGAATCGTCACACTCAGCGCGCCAACCACGCGAACTCGAGACCGTCGCGCTGATCGAAGCGCACGAGCAGGCCCCGCAGGTTCGCAGCCGCGGCTTGGGTCGAGAGCTCGTCGAAGATCGGCAGCGTGGGGACGTCCTGCGCCAGGATCGCCATCACGTCGGCGTAGGCGGCGGCACGGGCGTCACGGTCGGCGAGACCGGCGGCGGCGTTGAGCAGCTCGTCGACCTCGGCGTTGGCGTACCCCGTCGCGTTGACGAAGTTCGCGCCGCGCTCGGCACTGAGGTAGATGCGGTGGTAGCCGATGGCGGGGTCGCCGCTGGAGGTGAACGACTGCATCGAGAGGTCGTAGTCGCGGCCGTAGACCCGCTCGACCATCACGGAGCGCTCGACCGGTTGCACGTTGAGCGTGATGCCCACCTGGCGCAGGTTGTCGCGCATGATCTCGGCTGCGGCGGCGAACGCGCCGCGGGCGCTGTCGTACACGAAGGTGAGCGTCAGGTCGCCGACCCCGGCCTCGGCCAGCAGTTCGCGGGCGCGCTCGGGATCGAACGGGTAGATCGTGCGGTAATCGGTCGCCTCGTCGTAGGCGTACGCGAAGCCGGCGCCGAAGGGCCCGCCCGCGACCTCACCGAGGCCGCCCTGGGCCTGCTCGACGATCTGTTCGCGGTCGATGGCGAACATGAGCGCCTGGCGCACGCGCGCGTCGGCGAGGGCGGGGTTGTCGGTGTTCACGAACACGAAGTAGAGCGACGGGATGGTCAGGCCCTTCCAGACCTCGATGTTGGGGTTGGCGTCGAGCCGGTCGAGGTCGGCTGGGGGCATGTAGAAGCCCCACACGACGTCGGCCTCGCCGACCTCGAGCGCCACCGAGCGGGCTGCGTCTTGCGGCACGACGCGGTAGATCAGGCGGTCGAGCAGCGCGTTGTCGAGGAAGTAGTCGTCGAAGCGCTCGAGCGTGACGCGCTCGCCACGCACCCACTCGACGAAGCGGAACGGGCCGCTGCCGATGGGCGCGTCGTTGGCCGGGTTGGTGAGCGGGTCGGTGCCTTCGAAGACGTGCTTGGGCAGGATCGGCGCCTCGAACACGGTCAGCAGGTTGATCAAGGGCGCGTAGGGCTGCGTGAGCTCGATCACCACGGTGGCGTCGTCGGGAGCGGTGATGCTCGCGATGTTGCGGTAGGCGTTGAGGAAGCGGCCGTGGTTCGGTGCGAGCACGTCGATCATCGTGAAGACCACGTCGGCGCTCGTGACCGGTGTGCCGTCGTGGAAGGTCGCCGACCGGAGCGTGAAGGTGTAGACGAGGTCGTCGTCCGAGACGGTCCACGACTCGGCGAGCTCGCCGCGGGGCACGCCATCGCGGTCGAGGTAGACGAGCGCGCTGTAGAGGCTGGCGCCGACCGCCCCGATCGGGTAGCCGGTGCTGATCGCGGCGTTCAGGTGCTCGGGGTCGCTGCCGAGCACGACGATGGCCGTGCCACCGGGGGTGGGCGTCTCCGCCTGCGCGAGCGCGTGGCCGAACGACCAGGCCAGCGTGAGGGCGAGCAAGACGAGGGGCGTGCGCATGTGTGGACCTCCAAGGTCGAGTGGGCAGGGTCGAGTAACCAGGGTCGAGTTGCCAGGGTCGAGCGGACGGGGTCGAGCGGACGGGGCCGCCCGTGTGGTCGTCAGTCTATCGCGCGGACGCACGCGTCACTTGCGCTGCCAGGGCCAGCGCCATGTCCGGCGCTCCGTCGGTGGGTCGTCGTCGCGTCGCTCGAAGTCGCGGGCGACCACCTCGTCCTCGATGTTCAGGCTGTCGTCGCCTGCGAGGGATTCGACGTGGTGGCGCAGCTCGTGCGTCAGCGTCTCCCACATCTCATCCTCCCAGTCGAACTCGGGATCGCCGGCGGCCACGTGGACGAAGCTGCCGTAGTAGAGCGCGACGTGGCGCCCGAGCCCTTCGCCTGCACCGAGGAACTGCTCGCTGCCTGGGTCCAGGTACTCACCCAAGCGCCAGACGTCGACGAAGTCCTCCTCGGGCTTCGCCTCTTCGATCGCGTGGACGCCTTGCAAGCCGCGCATGAACTCCGGAGGCAGCTCGTCGACCATCTCGGCGAGCACCCGTCGGAAGCGCGCGTAGGTCATCTTCGGCATCGGTGCCTCGCTCGACTCAGCGGTCCTGGAGCTTGCGCAGGACGCGCTCGAGGCGTTGATCGTCGGTGACGTCGAGGCGCAGAGGCGTCAGCGAGACATAGCCCTGCTCGATGGCCCAGCGGTCGGTGCCGGTCTCGACCTGCTCGCGCGGCTCCTCGCCGAACCAGTAGTGGGTGCGGCCCATCGGGTCCTCACCGGGGATGACGTAGCCGTCGTAATGGCGCACGCTCTGCCGCGTCCAGCGCAGACCCTTGGGCTGCAGCGGGAAGTTCACGTTGAGGAGCGGCAGGTCGTCGAGTTCGACGAAGAGCTCGATCACCTTACGGAGATATGGCTCGAACACACCGTAATCCACCGGATCGTCGCTGGAGGGGCCGCTGAAGGCGATGGCCGGGATACTCAGGAAGGCGGCCTGCATCGCGGCGCTCACCGTCCCGGAGTGGCGAATGTTGTGGCCGATGTTGAGCCCCAGGTTGATGCCGGAGAGCACCAGGTCGACCTTGTCCCAGTGGTGGGCGCCGAGGGCGACCGCGTCGGCCGGGGTGCCGTCGACCCGGAAGGCCTCGAGGCCGTCGATGCGGGTGCGGTGGTAGTGGAGCGGTCGCCTGACGGTGATCGCGTGTCCCATCGCCGATTGCTCGACGTCGGGAGCGACCACGCGCACGTCACCGTAATCCTGGGCGACGCGGGCGAGCGCGAGGATACCGGGGCTGTGGACCCCGTCGTCGTTGCTCACGAGGATGCGCATAGCTGACGCGCAGTGTACCGCGCGCCCGTCAGCCCTTCCCCTCGAGCCAGTTCGGCCCTACCGAGGCGTCCACCACGAGCGGAACGCGCAGCTCGAGCGCGTTGGCCATGGCGTCGACGGTCATCGCCGTGGCGCGGTCGGCCTCCGCCTTGGGCGTCTCGAGCACGAGCTCGTCGTGCACCTGGATCAGCATGCGCGTGTCCATGCCGGCGTCGTCGAGGCGCTCGGCGAGGTGCACCATCGCGAGCTTGATCAGGTCGGCGGCGGAGCCCTGGATGACCGTGTTGATCGCGAGCCGCTCGCCGAGGGCGCGCTCGTTCGGGTTGCGGCTGTGGACCTGCGGAATGGGTCGCCGCCGGCCGAGGATGGTCTCGACGACGCCAGTCTCCTTGGCCTCCTCGATGCAGCGCTGGAGGAAGCGATCCAGACCGGTGTAGCGCGCCTTGTAGGCCTCGATGAAGGCGCGCGCGTCCGACTGCGGGATGCGCAGCGTGCGGGCGAGTCCGAACGCACCCTGACCGTAGACGATGCCGAAGTTGACCGTCTTGGCCACGCGGCGCTGATCGGCGCCGACCTCGTCCAGCGGCAGCTCGAAGATCTGCGAGGCGACGTAGGCGTGGATGTCGATCCCTTCGCGGAAGGCGCGCAGCAGCTCCTCGTCTTCGGAGAAGTGCGCCAGGAAGCGCAGTTCCACTTGCGAGTAGTCCGCGGCGAGGAGCAGGTGGTCGTCGTCGCAGGCGACGAACGCCCGTCGGATCTCGCGGCCCGCATCGCTGCGGATCGGGATGTTCTGGATGTTCGGGTCGGACGACGACAGCCGGCCGGTCGCGGCTCCTACTTGGTGGAAGCTGGCGTGCAGACGGCCGGTGCGCTTCGAGACGAAGCTCGGCAGCGGGTCGACGTAGGTGCCGAGCAGCTTGGTGAGTTCGCGGTACTCGAGTACCAGCGCCGGAAGGGGATGACCGGTCTCGCTCGCGAGCGTCTCGAGGACCTCGGCGTCGGTGCTGTATCCCGTCTTGGTCTTCCTGACCACGGGCAGCTTCAGCCGCTCGAACAGGACCTGGGACAACTGCTTGGGGCTGTCGACGTTGAAGCCGCCGCCCGCGACGTCCAGGACCTGGTCGCGCAGCGCGTCGATGCGCTCGGCGAGCTGCTCACGATAGGCCGCCAGGCGCTCGACGTCGACCGTGATGCCGGCGCGCTCCATCGCGGCCAACACCCGCACCAGCGGGACCTCGACGCCGTCGAACAGCGCGCGCAACCGGCCGCCGGCGGCGTCGAGCTCCGTGTCGAGCCGCTCGTACAGGCGCCACGTCACGTCGGCGTCCTCCGCTGCGTAGGGCAACAGCTGCTCCATGGGCACGTCGAGCATCGAGCGCTGCTGCTTCCCCTTGCCGATCAGGGCGCTGATCGGCGTGGTGGTGACGCCGAGCAGATCGCGCGCCAAGTCGTCCATGCCGACGCCGCGGCGCTCGGGGTTGAGCAACGAGGCGGCGATCATGGTGTCGAACAGCGGTCCCCGCACCGTCACGCCCGCCCCCTCCAGGACGCTCAGGTCGTACTTCAGGTTCTGCCCGACCTTGGTCATCCCATCGTCCTCGAGCACGCCCCGGAGCGCCTCGATCGTCGTAGCCGGATCGAGCGTGCGGGCCACGTGACTCCGGACCGGGACGTACCACGCCTCGCCGGCGCGCCAGGCGAAGGCCAGGCCGACGAGGTCGGCGTCGACGACGCGCAGGCTGGTGGTCTCGGTGTCGAGCGCGATCACGCGCTGGTCGCGCAGCTGGGCAACCAGCACCTCGAGCGCCTCGGGTGTGTCGACGAGGTGGTACACCGCGTCGCTCTCGGGCGGCGGCGCGTCGGCGACACCGAAACCGAGCGTGCCGGGTTCGGCACTGCGAGCGACGCCGCGCTCGGACGGGAGCTGCTCGGCGAACGAGCGGAAGCCGAGCTCGGCGAACAGGTCCTGCACCGCCTCGCGCGTCACGAGCGGCGTCGCGCACGCCTCCAGATCGAAGGGGAAGTCGAGATCGTCGCGCAGGGTGACGAGTTGCCGGGTGATCGGCAGCACGTCCTTGGCCTCGAGCAGGCGCTCGCGCAGCTTCGGTGTCTGCTCGTCGGCGTGCTCCAGCACCGCGTCGGCGGTGCCGTAGCGCTCGATCAGCTTGGCCGCGGTCTTCACGCCGACACCGACCACGCCCGGGACGTTGTCGGTCGGATCGCCGACCAGCGTCTGGATCTCGACCGATTGCTCGGGGCGGTAGCCGCGGAGCTCCCAGAGGGTGTTCGGGTCGATCAGCGTGCCGTCCTTGGGGTCCCACAGCTTCACGGTCGGTGTCAGGATCTGGTGGAGGTCCTTGTCCTTGCTGGCGATCCGGAGCTCGACGCCGCTCCCGCCCAACCTCTTCGCGATCGTCGCGATCACATCGTCGGCCTCGAAGCCGTCGACGGTGTAGATCGGGATCCCCATCGCCTCGACCACCTGCACGGCGCGGGCGAACTGGGTGTGGAGGTCGTCGGGCGCCGCCTCGCGCTGCTCCTTGTAGGCGGGGTAGAAGGCCTTGCGCTCGGTCGTCTCGTCGGAGACGTCGAACGCGATGGCGAGGTAGTCGGGCCGCTCCTTGGCGAGGATGTTCAGCAGCATCTGCGTGAACACGTACACCGCCTTCACCGGCTCTCCCGACGGGCTCGAGAGCGGCCTGAACGGGGCGTAGTAGGCGCGGAACAGCTGGGCGTGACCGTCGATCAGATAGAAGGTGCGCACGACCCCGTCAGGGTAGCGCATGGGCGGCCAGGTCCGCCTCGCCCGAGCCGCAGGCGGCGTTCACGGGGGCCACACCGCATGCTGGCTCCGGCCATGTTCGGTCAGTTCGTCGTAGCGCCGGTTCTCCCTGTCCGCGGCGGCGACGATCACCGCGAACGCCGCCGACAACGCCGCCTGCATGTCGTCGCAGTGCGGGGTCCGCAGCGTGCTGAGCACGTCGAGCGCACGACGGGCGTGTCCGACGGTGATGTTCCGGTGCCCCTCCTCGTGGATGAGCAGGTTCTGGTAGAACCGTGTCCAGTCGACGACGAGGTGCGGCGCGACATCCGGCGGCGGCACCCACGACGGCATCGTGATGGTGGAGGAGAGACGGATCTCGAGGCTCGTCACGGCACAGCCGTCGGCATCGCTGCGCCAGTCGGCACGCCAGTGCATCGAGGAGCGGTGGAAACCGTCGTACGTGCGGCCGTCCGACACCGGCCCCAAGAGGTCGAGTTGGCGGCGCAACGTCGCCGCGTCACGTCCCACGACCACATAGTGCTCGAGGCCGAGGTCGAGGCTGAGCCCGGCCGGGATCGCGCCGTACGTCGCAGGCGCGGGTGCGTGCGTGGCGAGGGGGACCCGCGGCACCAGCGCAGACTCGCGACGCTCGAGCGAGCCCGGCTGGGCAGCGGCGATGGCATGCACGGCCAGCCACGCCAGAACAACGGTACGCACCGCCCCTGTGGGCATCGTCGTCCTCCCTCTCGGTCACCCACCTCGGCGAGTGGGCGCACCGAAGACGGTATCGCATGCGACGACACGCGCCGTCGGGGCGTGGGCAGGGTTCCGTGCCGACGTGCGCCATCGTCCGACCGCCACCGCCAGACAGCAGCCCGCCAAGGGCGCTGCTAGCATGCCCACATGCACCGTTCGCTCTCCACCCTCGTGTCGTGGCCGCTCGCCACGCTGCTCGTGTTGACCCTGCTGGTCGCGTGCCGACCGCCGAGCGATCGCGCGAGCGGTGAGGGCGCCGCCGCGGGGAGTGCCGTCGCGGTCGAGCTGTTGACGCGACCGGCGCGCGTCGG
>SLSM01000382.1 GCA_007130445.1 Trueperaceae bacterium
CGTCCGGCCCGCACGGCCGCGGCGGTGCCTGCCACGAGGCCGGATGCGATGGCAGCGGCCAGCTCGGCCGAGCCGGCCATGGCGCCCGCGACGAAGCAGCCGGGGGCAGACGTGCGTCCGTCCGGGCCGCAGACCGGGCGGTACCCCTCGGCGTACCCCGCGAAGCGGACCGCGACCCCCGCCATGCCGGCGAGCTCGGTGGCGCCGCTGTCGGGTTCGGTGACACAGAGCCAGTCGACCATCAACCGCCGTGTGGCGCCGTCGACCGTCAGGTCGACGCGTTCGAGGCGCCGCGCGCCGCCGGCCAGCGGCGGCGCCTGCAGCGGGAGGTGGTGCGGGTCGTCGGACGCCGCGCCTTCGCCCAGCACGGCGACGAGCTCCAGGCCGGCGGCGTCCGCCTGCGCGCGGATCGCGGCGCTCAGCGGACCGTCGCCGAGGACGACGAGCCGTTCGCCCGGGCGAGCCTCGCCGCGGTCGATCGCCCGCAGCAGGCCGAGTGGGCCGACGACGCCGCTGAGCTGGTGCCCCGGGAACACGGGACGGGCCACGGCTCGACCCGTCGCGAGCACGATCTGCTGGGCGTCGAGGCGCTCCGTGCGCCCGTTGCGGGCCACGGCCAGCGTCCAGCCGGGGAAGAGGCCCCAGGCGAGCGCGTCGGTGAGGACGGTGGCGCGGCTCGCGGCGTCGACGAGGGGATCGACGAGCGCACGGTCGGCGGCGGTGGCGCCGATGGGTGGCGTCGACCAGCACGCGTCCGGGTCGTCGGCGGACGCGCCGAGCGCGCCCGCGACGCTGCCACCCAGGGTGCGGCGTTCGTCGACGAGGGCCACGCTCAGGCCGTGTCCCGTCGCGGCCGCGCACGCCGCCATACCGGCCGGTCCTGCGCCTACGATGATCAGGTCGAACGGTTCCGTCACGGTGCTGCTCCCATCGAGGTGACCCGAGAAGGGCCGGAGATGTTGCAAGATACCTTGCAACGCATGCATCGATGCGCAAGCATCCATGCACAAGGGGGACCACCGTGGCACGCACGATCGACCGCAACGACCCATACATCGGCTGGCGCGAGCGCCTCCCCGAACTCGACATGCGGCGCGACGACACCGCGCTCGTCGTGATCGACATGCAGTACGCCTGCGCCAGCATCGACCACGGCATCCACGCCCAGCGCCGCGCCATGGGCCTGACGAACGGCCTCGACTACCTGGGCGAGCGGCTCGACCTGGTGGTGCCGAACATCCAGCGCCTCCAGGCGGCCTTCCGTGAGCGTGGCATGGAGGTCGTGTTCGTGCGCATCTGCGCCAAGACCAAGGACGGTCGAGACCGCAGCAAGGCGCACAAGGACCTGGACAACCACTCGCCCGAGGGGACGCGCGAGGCCGAGATCCTCGACGAGCTCGCCCCGGTGGGCGACGAGATGGTGTTCGAGAAGACCACCGGGTCCGCCTTCACCTCGACGACCCTGCATTACGTGCTCGGCAACGTCGGCATCCGCAACCTGATCTTCGTCGGCACCATGACCGGCGGTTGCGTCGAGTCCTCCGTGCGCGACGCCAAGGACCTCGGCTACGGCGTGGTCATGGTGGAGGACGCCTGCGCGACCTGGAGCCACGTCCTGCAGGAGGCGTCGGTCATGGTGGTCAACGAGGTGTTCGGGAAGGTCAAGACCACCGACGAGGTGTTGGAGGCCCTCGCGGCGGTCTGACCTCGACGCGCGGCGTCAGTCGAAACGGAACGGGTCGAACGGCGACCCGCTGGCCTCAGCGACCGCCGCGATGAACGTCCGCGTCGTATGGGGCGTTCGGTAGATCATGTCGAAGAAGCGCTGGCGCCCCGCCTCGCTGCCCTCGAAGCGGGCGAAGGCCTGCTGCACGATGCGGCGCCCGTAGTAGTACTGCGGGTAGTGCGTGCGCGACACGGCGTTCGTGAAGAAGCCGTACGCCCGCTCGGCGTCGTCGCGCGGCATCAGGTGCTCGACCATCAGGTCGATCGCCTCGGCCTTGGTCATCTGCCCGGTGTTCACCGCCAGGCAGCCGTTCTGCATCGCGATGCGCCCCAGGTCCTTGTAGGCCTGGCCGAGCCGCAGGGCGAGCGCCTCGGGCGAGTCGCCCTCGTCCCAGCCGAGGAAGTGCAGCGCCGACTCGGGGCCACCCTCGAAGATCGGGTTCGTCGGCGCGTTGCGCTGGTAGAAGGCCGCCTCGATCGGCCATCTCCCTTCGCGGAAGAGCTGATCCCACAAGGCGTAGAAGGTCTGGTGGCCGGGATACGCCTCGTGCGTCAGCACCTGCACGAACACGTCGCGTTGCCAGTGCTTGTCGATGTTGAAGTGCACCCAGCCGCGGTAGTCGCCGGTGTACTTCGAGCGGCCGCTGTAGAACACGTCCCGGACGCCGTAGACGTCGTCGAGCCCCTCGCCCTCGGGGAGCGCCACGACGCGCGAGAGCGTCGCGTTGCGGGCGTCGTCCATGATCGTGCGTGCGAACGCGATCACGTCGTCGCCCGTGAGGCTGGTGCCGTCGCGCCACGACGTCACGCGCTCCTCGAGCGAGCCGCGGTACCCGAGTTCGCCGAGGCCGTCGAAGATCGTCTCGCGCAGGCGCGCCGCCTCGCTGTCCGGGATCGGTTCGAGGTCGATCTCGATGATGTCGCGCACCACGTCGAGGTACGGGCGCTCGTCGCCCTCGAGGATGCCGAGCACGGCGCGGCTCCCGCGCGTGATGGCGCGCATGTAGTCGCCGGGGTGACCGCCCAAGCGCTCGGCGGCCTCGCTCACCTCGGCCAACGCGTCGGCGATCGCGCCGAGGTCGGTGAGGGTCGGCTCGACACCGCTGTAGTTCGACAGCAGCATCTCGCGCCCGAGTCGCTCGGGAGCCTCGCCGTACGCGCTCAGGCTGGCGACCACGTCGACGTAGCGTCGTCCCAGTGCCGGGGTCGTGTAGCTCATCGGTTCCATGCTGGCCTCCAGTGTTTCGCGCCGAAGGTGGAGCGGGCGCGGCGTGCGACGCCCGGTTCGGCGCGGCGGTATCGGTTCAGAGTCGGTCGTCGTCGGCGAGGCGGAGCGCCGCGTGCAGCAGCGCCTGGGCGCCTGCCGCGCAGTGCTCTGCGGCGGTGTCTTCCCGGGGGGAATGGCTCAGGCCGCCCTTGCTCGGCACGAACAGCATGCCGACAGGGATGGCGCGAGCCAACACCTTGGCGTCGTGACCCGCCCACGACGGCATCGTCCGCTCTTGCAGTCCTGCGTCGACGAGCGCGCGCTGCGTCGCCTCCCGGGGAACGGGGTGCATCGGCACGGCGGGCGCGTGGTGCCAGGGGTCCAGCGCCACCCGCAAGGCGTTGCGCTCTGCCGCTTCGGCGGCCAGCGCCTCGACGCGCGAGCGCATGTCGGCCATGCGGGTCTCGTCCGGGCAGCGCATCTCGACCCGCATGCGCACGCTGCCGGGGATGACGTTGGTGGCGCCGGGCGTCACCTCGAACACGCCGACGGTGGTCACGGCGCCGCCGTCGGACGCGCGACCCAGGTCGCGCACGGCGAGCGCCAGTTCGGCGGCGCCCCAGAGCGCGTCCTTGCGCAACGCCATGGGCGTGGTGCCGGCGTGGTTCGCCTCGCCGGTGAAGGTGACCGTGGTGCGTGAGATGCCCACGATGCTCTCGACCGCCGCCGCCGAGCCGCCGTCGCCATCGAGCACGGGTCCCTGCTCGACGTGCAGCTCGAGGTATGCCGCCAGGTCGGGCCGGGCCACGCGGGGAACGCCCGGGACGTCGAACGCCGCCAGGTACGCGTCCAGACCCCGGCCGTCGCGGTCGCGGATGGTGCCGAAGCGCTCCGGTGGGATCTCACCGATCCACAGCTGCGCCGAGAGGACGCCGATGCCGAAGTTGTTGCCCTCCTCGTCGGCGAAGCCGAGCACGGCCAACGAGCGGCGCGGCGTCACGCCGTGCTCGCGCAGCGTCTGCACCGCCTCGAGGGCTGCCAGGACGCCGAGCGCGCCGTCGAACGCGCCTCCGTGCGGGACGCTGTCGAGGTGCGAACCCAGCGCGATCGCGCCTCGCTCCGGTTCGGACCCTGCCAGCACGGCGATGAGGTTGCCGGTCTCGTCCAGGCCGGGCTGCAGGCCGGCGTCGCGCATCCACCCCGCCACCAGCGCGACCGCCTCGGCGTGCGCCTCGCCGTAGGCCGGCCGCACGATGCCGCCGGCGGCGACCCTCCCGACCTGACCGAGGCGCTGGACGCGATCCCACAAGCGTGTTCCGTCGATCTTCACTGCGCTACACCCTCCGTTCGTACGCTGCCGACCATCGTCGCATGCGCCCCGATGCCCGACGTTGCAGCCAGGTGTCCGATCGTCACCGCGTGCGGCGGCCGGCGCGATCATCACCGGCGTGGTAGGCGCTCAGCGCGCCTCCGGGTACAAGCCTCCGTACTTGTCGGCCAGGTACGTCAGGTACGGCTGCGGATCGACGGGGCCCCCGGTCACGTCGGCGATCAGGTCCAGCGGGTCGAGCCGCCGGCCGTGGCGATGGATCCGCTGGCGCTGCCAGCCGGCGAGCGCGCCGAACGCGCCACGGGCGATGTCGCCCTCGAGGTCTGGGAGCTCGCGCTGGGCCGCGTCCCAGAACTGGGCCGCCAGGACGTTGCCGAGCGTGTACCCCTGGAACGCGCCACCGATCTCGCGCGAGAACCAGTGCACGTCCTGCAGCACGCCGTCGCGGTCGTCCTCGGCGGCTACGCCCACCACCTCGCGGTAACGCTCGTGCCAGGCCTCCGGCAGGTCGCGGACGGCGAGCCGACCCTCGAGCAGGTCGAGCTCGAGTTCGAAGCGGACGATCACGTGGAGGTCGTACGTCAGCTCGTCGGCCCGCGTCCGGATCACCCCCGGTCGCACCACGTTCATCGCCCGGTGGAAGGCGTCGACCGACACGCCTGCGAGCTGCTCGGGGAACGCGCGCAGGAGCTTCTGGTAGGCGTACGTCCAGTACGCGTGGCTGCGTCCGACGCGGTTCTCCCACGTGCGCGACTGGCTCTCGTGGACGCCGGCCGACGTGCCGTCGACCAACGGCGTGGCCTCGAGGTCGGGATCGATCCCCTGGTGGTACATGCCGTGTCCGCTCTCGTGGAACGTACACGTGAGCGCCTCGCGCAGGTCGTCCACGCGTCCGCGCGTGGTGATGCGCACGTCGTCGACGCTGAACTCGATCGCGAACGGGTGATGCGTCGGGTCGAGCCGACCACGGCGCGTGTCGTACCCGAACTCACGCACCCGCTCGAGGGCGAACGCGAACTGCTGGTCCAGGGGGTAGGGACCGCGCGTGAAGGCGTCGTCGGGTGGATCGCAGGCCTGGACGCGACGCGCCAGCGGCACCAGCGCCTCGCGCAGGCGGACGAACAACGGCCGGAGCGTCGCCACCGTGAAGCCGTGGTCGCTGCGCCCGATCAGGGGATCCGCAGCGTGGTCGGCCGCGCCGAGGTGCTCGGAGAGCTCGAGGCTGAGGTCGAGCGTTCGCTCCAGCAGCGGGATCACGCGTGCGGCGTCGTCCGCCGCGCGGGCCTCGGTCCAGGCCTGGTACGTGGTGGCCATGTGGCCGTGGAACCGCCTCGTGAAGTCGAGCGGGAGCGCACGATCGCGCTCGAAGTCGCGCCGTGTCACGCGCAGGTAGTCGGCCTCGAAGGCGTGCTCGCCGAGCCCTGCGGCGTCGACCTCGGCCTCGGCTGCGTCGAGCAGGCGGCCGACCGACGGCGCCACGAAGCGCTCATGGGCGAGCTGCTTGAGCAGCGCGAGCTGTCGCGCGCGCGCCGCCGCCCCGCCGGGCGGCATCATCGTGGCCTGATCCCAGGTCAGGAGGAACGCGGCGCCGCGCAGGTCGACGACGTCGGCCAGCTCGGCGCGGAGGCGTTCGAACGCCGACTCAGCCACCGTGCGCGCGCGCGCCGGGATGGCGCTCGAACCAGTCGAGGATGGCCTCGAGCCGCTGGATGCGCCGGTCGGGTCGGCCCGAGCGCGAGAGGTCGTGGCCCTCGTCCGGGAAGCGCACGAACTCGACCGGTACGTGTCCCAGCACCTTGAGCGCGACGAAGAACTGCTCGGCCTGCTCGATGGGGCAGCGATGGTCCTGCTCGGCGTGCAGGATGAGCAGCGGTGTGCGCACCTTCGCCACGTGCTTCATCGGGCTCTTGTCCCACAGCGACTGCGTGTGTTCCCAAGGGTTGCCGCCGGTCTCGATGTGGAGCCAGCTGAACCCGACGTCGGAGGTGCCGTAGAACGACAGCCAGTTGGTGATCGAGCGCTGCGTCACGGCCGAGGCGAAGCGGTCGGTGACGCCGATCAACCAGTTGGTCATGAAGCCGCCGTACGAGCCGCCCGTGACGTGCATCGGGGCGTCCGGGTCGGCATGGTTGCGACGCGCGTGGTCGGCGATGGCGAGGACGTCGTCGGCGTCGATCGAGCCGACACGGCCGGCGATCGACTCGCTGAACGCGTATCCGTAGCCGGCGCCGCCGCGGGGGTTCCCGAACACGACGCGGTACCCCTTGGCCGCGAGCAGCTGCATCTCGAACGAGAAGCCGTGCCCGTACGTGGTGCGCGGACCGCCGTGGATCTGCAGGACGAGGGCCCGATCAGCGCGCGGGACGAGCGGGGTGAGCGTCCAGTAGGCGACGTCCACCGCGCCGTCGGCGCTGGGGACCACGACCTCCGGATCGGCGGCGATCGGCCGGTGGCGCTGGACCCAGGCGTCGTTCAGGCCGGTCAGCCTGCGCTCGACGCCGTCGGCTCCGCGCGTGAACAGCTCGCCCGGGCGATCGCTGGTCTCGGCCGTGAACGCCACGACGCCGTCGGCCGCGACGAAGCCCGTCACGGCGCGCCCCGGCTCCTGGAGGTCGGTGATCGTCCCGTCCGCGACGTCGACGCGCGCCACGCAGCTGCTGCCCCGGCGGTTGGCCAGGAACAGGATCGCGTCGTCACCCTGCCACACGGGTCCGTGCGGCATGCGGCCGAGGCGGGCATCGCCGCCGACGAGCGGCACGCAGTCGATCTCGCCGGTCAGCAGGCGCGGCGTACCGCCGGCGGCCGCCATCAGCCACACGCCGGTGGGGCTGCTGATGCGTCGCGGGTCCGATGGCGCCAGGAAGGCGACCGTTCCGCCCCCGGGCGCGACGGCCGGCTTGGCGGCGATCAGCGGGTTCGGTTGGTCGACGAGCGCCGTCGGTTCGGCCGCCCCATCGTCCAGGCGCCACACGTCGCGGTGGTAGTAGCCCTCGTCCTCGAGGCTGTGGGCGGCGACGAACCAGAGCGCACCGTCGGGTCCGACGTGGACGTCCGAGACGCTGGTGGCGAGGTCGGTGAGGCGCGTGACCTGGCCGTCGCGCGTGACCTTCCAGAGCTGTGCGGGGCGATCTGAACGGAAGCCCGCACCGTCGGAGCGATAGTACGGCTGCGTGATGCGGCGCCCGAGCCCCGCCTGCGCGGCGTCGCGCTCGCCGCGGCTCACCGCCGCGAGCCACGAACCACTCGGGTGCCACGCGAACTCCGTGACGCCGGCCGGGAAGTCCGTCAGACGGCGCGTCTCGCCGCCGTCCAGCGGAAGCACGTGCAACTGGGGGACGCCTTCGTGCCGATCCGAGACGAACGCCAGGGTGGAGCCGTCGGGAGCGAAGGCCGGCTGGGCGTCCGAACCGTCGCCGCGCGTCAGGACACGTTCGCGGCCCGTGGCGAGGTCGACATGGTGGATCGCGCTGGCGTAGCGCGGCGGTTCGCCCGCTACGATTCGGGTGACCGTCACGGCGACGCCGTCGCCGCCCGGCATGATGGCCGGGTCGGCGACGGCGCGCAGCGTGAGCAGGTCGCTGACGCTGAGTGTCGGAGTCAC
>SLSM01000416.1 GCA_007130445.1 Trueperaceae bacterium
CGCGGCGGTCGTGACGCACACCGACGACGCCTTCTTCCTCGACTTCGCCCTGGCGTACCCGCGTCAGCCGGTGCGCGTGTTGAGCCGCGTGATCACCAGTCCGCAGCACGCGAAGGCCCTGTTGCGCACCCTGGCCGACAACGTTGCGCGCTACGAGCAGCGCCTCGGCGCGATCCCCGAGCGACCCCTCCCGACCCCACACGATCCCGACGGCAGCAACTGAGGTCCTGCGCACCCCCCGTGCACCGCTGGTCGTGAGCACCTCGTGGTGGGCCGCCGGGCGCCGTGGGGTGCCCTACGTGAGTGGTCCGTGAGGTTTTCGTGTGTGCCGCGCGACCAGGTGTGGGCGCAGCGCGAGGTGTCATTGGGCGGATGCACCACGGCGCCGTCGCTGTCTACTTCGACTACCTATGCCCGTACGCGTGGCGTGGCGCCGAAGTGGTCGACATGGTGGGCGAGGAGCTCGGCCTGCGCTTCGATTGGCGCCACTTCTCGCTGTACCAGTCGAACCATCGCGGGGCGGCGTGGCACGTCTGGAACCAGCGCCTCGACGACCTCGACGAGACGGGCTCGAAGGGATTGCTGCCCTTCCTGGCCTCGATCGCCGCGCGCAAGCAGGGGCGCGAGGCGTTCGACCGCTTCCGGCTGGCCCTCCTGCGGGCGCGCCACCGCGACCGTGCGCCGCTGACGCGCTCGCTCATGTTCGCCGCGGCCGAGACGGCGACGCTGCACCTGGCCTGCTTCGAACAGGACCTCGACGATCCCGAGGCGCGCACCGCGCTGGCGCACGAGCATTGCCGCGCGGCGCGCGAGGACATCTTCGGTACGCCGACGTTCGCCTTCCCGAACGGCCACGCCGCCTACTTCCGGCTGCGCGAGCTCCCGGCCGATCGCGACGAGGCCGTCGCGCTCTTCAGCAACTTCCACGACATGCTGACGCGCTATCCGTACCTCGAGACGGTGCGGCGACCGCGCGCGCGGCTCGACTGACGACACCGCAACGGGGCAGGATCCGGACGACGGGCTGGGCCCCGTCGCGCACGCGCGACGCGTGCACGGTAGACTCACCGCGTGCGAAGCGGTCTCATCGTTGGTCACGGCTCTGACGTGGGTCGTGTCCGACCCCTCAACGAGGACTACCACCGGGTGTGGTCGTTTCCTGTGGGGCGCGCCAGCATCGAGCTGTTCGCCGTGGCCGACGGCATGGGTGGAGCTGCGGCGGGTGAGCTCGCGAGCAAGATCGCCATCGAGGTCCTCGACGAGGGCTTCCGGCGCTATGCCGAGGAGATCAACGCCGGCCGCCAGGTCGTACCGGTGGGTTCGCTGGTCGACAAGGCGATCAGGCTGGCGAACCGACGGGTCTACGCCCAGGCGACCCACGGCGAGGGGCGGCGCGGCATGGGCACGACGCTCACGTGCCTCGCGATGCTCGGCAGCCGCGCCTTCCTCGGTCACGTGGGCGACTCACGCGCGTTCATGGTGCGTGGTGAGACCATCTATCAGCTCACGAAAGACCACTCCTGGGTCGAGGAGCAGCTCGAGAAGGGGCTGCTGACCCCCGACGAGGCCGAGCACCACGAGTGGCGCAACCTCATCACGCGGGCGCTCGGCACTCGCCAGCACGTGGTGCCCGACCTGGCGGAGTTCGAGGTCCGGCCCGGCGACGTCTACGTCCTCTCGACGGATGGCCTGCACGGCCTGGTCGAGCCCGAGGAGATCCTCCAGGAGATTCGGCGCACGCGTGACCGGCAGCACGCGGTGGAGTACCTCCTGGCGCGCGCCAACGAGCGAGGCGGCCACGACAACATCACCCTCGTGATCGTGGAGGTCCCATGACCCTCGCCCTGGTCGCGCTCGCCCTGGCCGCCACGCTGCTCCTGGCGCGCGTGCCCCAGTGGCTGCTGCTCGCCATGCTCGGCCTGTCGGTCTTCCTGGCCGGTGCGAGTCTGTACCTCGGTGGCCTGGATCGCGCGATCGGGCCGTTGATCGCCTACGCGCTGGGCCTCGGTCTGCTCGTGCCGGCCGGCGCAGTGGCGTATCGCAACAGCCGCGTCGCGCCGGCCAAGCGAACGCCGGTGCGGCAGCAGCTCGAGGCGCGCAAGCGGCGGACCCTGTCCAAGGGCGGCGATCCGGTGGTCATCCCCGGTGGCGGTGATGCGCTCGCGATCCCCGGCTACGAGATCCTCGAGAAGGTCGGCTCTGGCGGCATGGCCTCGGTGTACCGCGCAAAGCGTGAGCAGGACGGTCAGCTCGTGGCGCTCAAGGTGCCGATGGAGCAGTACGTCGCCGACGCGAAGTTCATCCGCCGCTTCCACCGCGAGGCCGAGGTGGCGCAGCGCCTCGATCACGTCAACATCGTGCGCACGTTCGAGCACGGCAGCATGGGACCGCAGCACTACATGGCGATGGAGTTCGTCGACGGGCGCTCGCTCGAGGGCTACATCGAGGGCGGCGACCTGACGATCGATCTCAGCGTGGCGGTCATGCAGCGCGTCGCTGCCGCGCTCCAGCACATCCACTCCGCGGGCATCATCCATCGCGACATCAAGCCTGCCAACATCATGATCCTGAAGGGCGGCGTATCGCGTGCGCCCGGCGGGAGTGCGCTGCTGCGCGACGAGGCCGTCAAGCTGATGGACTTCGGCATCGCCGGCGGGAAGGTGCTGTCGCGCCTCACGATGACCGGTGCCCGGGTCGGCACGCCGGTGTACATGTCGCCCGAGCAGGCGCGCGGCCTGCGCATCGACCACCGCTCCGACATCTACTCGCTGGGTCTCGTCTTCTACGAGATGCTCACGGGCCAGACGGCCTTCAAGGGTGGCTACGAGGCGATCGTGCACCAACAGATCTTCCAGACGCCGGCGCCACCGCGTCAGCTCAACCTGCGCGTGCCGAAGGTCCTGGACCAGCTGGTGATGCGCATGGTGTCGAAGGACCCTGACGAGCGGCCGTCGCTGGGCGAGGTGGTCGATCTGCTCTCGGGCATCGACCTGAGCGAGGGGAGCGCGGACGACCTCGGCGATCGGCTGGTGCTGACCGTCAACGCTCGGCAGGGTGTGGTGCGCGTCCTCGACCTGGAGGGCAACCTGCACGTGTCGCTCGGCGACCTTGGGGTCGGCGAACCGGCCTTCTCGACCGCGCCCGTGTCGGTCGCGGCGAGCCCCGATGGGCACCTCTACATGGCGAGCTTCGAGTACCGCGTCGGCCAGGAGCGTCATCACATGATCGCGAAGCGCTCGTCCGACGGCGAGCTGATCGCCACGTTCGGGGCGTACGGCATGCACGCCGGAGAGCTGCTGTACCCCGCCTCCGTCGCGGTCGCACGCGACGGCACCATCTTCGTGCTCGACAGCGAGTCGCACATGGTCACGCACTACGACGTCGAGGGCGGACTGCTGAGGCGCTTCGGCGGTCGCGGTCACGGGCAGGGGACCTTCAACGACCCGCGCCAGCTGACGCTGGGGCCCGACGGCAGCGTGTACGTCCTCGATTACGGCAACCGGCAGGTGCAGCGGCTGGGCGCCGACGGCACGTACGAGACACGGTGGGCGTTCAAGCTGGGTGGTGGTCAGGTCGGTATGCGGCTCCTCGACGGCCTGGCCGTGGACGCACACGGCGCGCTCTACATCAGCGACGGCACCAGCGCGAAGATCCGCAGCATCACGCCGGAGGGCAAGCTCGGCACCACGTACGTGCTCGAGAAACTCCAGGGCGAGGCGAGCGATCAGTTGATGGACCTCGGTGTCGACAGCCAGGGCGTCCTGTACGCCTCGCGTCGGGGCGGTCACCTGATCCGCAAGTTCGCACCCGACGGGTCGCTCATCGACACGGTGGAGACGTACGCGCCGGTCGTGCACATGCTGGTCGACGCACGTCCGAACTGACTCAGGCGCCGAACAGACCGAACAGGCCGGACAAGCCGCCGATGATCAGCGTGCGGAAGAAGCCCATGATGGCGCCGGTCACGCCGGTGAACGACAGGACCATGAAGATGACGATGAACCCGAGCACGCCGAACTGGGCGAGTTGCTGGACGATCTGCCGGACGTTGCGGTTGCCCCAGGCGAGCGCGGCGCGGGCGCCGTCGAGCGGGAACACGGGGAACAGGTTGATCACCGCGTGCAGGATCGCGACGTCGCCCGTGACGGCGAACGCGGAGGCGAGCACGCCCGACTCGAGGCGCGCGAAGGTGAACGCGACCACGTACGCGACCGTCGCCACCAGCAGGTAGGCGAGCGGGCCCGTGTACCACACGAGCGCCTCGTTCCGGCCCTTGCCGCCGTAGTTTCGGCTGTTCACCGGGACCTGGCGCGTCCACCCGAAGCCGAGGATGAACAGGAACAGGACCCCCATCGGTTCGAGGTGCGTCTTCGGATCGAACGCCATGAAGCCCTGGTAGCGCGGTGTGGCGTCGCCGAATCGCGACGCCATCCAGGCCTGGGCGATGTTGTGGAAGATCAGCGCCATCAGCATCACGATCGAGGCGATGACCAGGATGGTCGGGTTGTCGAAGAACCGGAGGATCATGATGGGGTCTCGTCGCCGGCCGGCGACGTCTCGCCTCGTCGCTGGCGTTCGACCAGCGTACGTGCGAGCGCGAGCTCGGCCTCGTAGGAATCGACCTCGCCGGACGCGCGCGCGGCCTCGAGGGCATCGAGGACAGCGCCCACGGACGGCCCGGCGGCCAAACCCAAGCGTACCACGTCCCTGCCGCGCACCCGTGGTCGCCCAGGGGCGTGTTCGAAGGCGGCGACCTTGTGGGCCAGCTCCGGCACCAGCGCCGCCAGCGCCGACCGGGACCCGACGTCGAGCGCCTCGAGCCGTTCGTCGGTCGGGGCCGCGTCGGCCGCCGCCAGCGCCCGTACCCGCTCGCGCTGCCCCCACAGCCGTTTCGGCCAGTGGAAGCGCTCGAAGGCGCGGACTGCCGCCTCGTCCGGCGTGGCGCACAGCAGTACCATGAGCGCCGCAGCGACGCCGGGTGCGGCGTCGGGCTCGCCGCGCCGAGGCGCCTCGCGGGCCGCGGCGTCGAGGCGCTCCAGCGCGTGCAGGTCGACCTCGAGCCCGTACAACGGAGCCATCGCGCCGATCGCCACCAGGTGGCGCAGCGCGGGCGCCGCGCGCGGCTCGGCCAACGTGAGCTCCAGCTCGGCGCGCAGTCGCTGGCCGGACACGTTCGTCAACACCTCGGGCCGCAACGCCGCTCGCGCCTTGGCCAACGCGTCGTCGTCGAAGCGCAGCCCGAGCCGACCCGCCAGGCGCGCGCCGCGCACCAGCCGGGTCGGGTCCTCCACGAACGAGAGCGGGTGCAGCACGCGCAGGCGCCGCGCCTCGAGGTCGGCGAGGCCGGAGAACGGGTCGATCAGGTCGGCCGGACCGGGGTGCACGCGCACCGCGAGCGCGTTGACGGTGAAGTCGCGCCGCGCCAGGTCGTCGACGAGGCTGCTCGCCCTGACCTCGGGGAGCGCTCCGGGCGTGGGGTAGGCCTCCGCTCTGGCGGAAGCGATGTCGATCACGAGTTCGTCGTCGAGCCGCAGCCGGGCGGTCCCGAAGTCGCCGTGGATCGAGAGGCTCCCGCCGAGCGCGTGCTGCAGCGCGCGGCCGAGCGCGGCGGCGCCGTGGGCGGATGCGCCGTGAGCGGCGGCCCTGTCGCCTCCCCTGGCCCCCTCCATCGACGACCAGGGGACGCGCTCCACCACCAGGTCGAGGTCGACGTAACCGACGCCCAGGAGGCCGTCGCGGACCGTGCCGCCCACCAGGTACAGGCGCGCGTCGCCGGCGAGCGACGCGGCCAGGTCGAGCACCCTCCTGGCCCCCTGTGGCAGCGACGCGAGGACGCGTTCGGCGGGCGCGCGTAGGTCGGCGCCGGGGTGGCGCGCGCGGATGAGGTCGCTGCGCGTGACGATGCCGACCAACGCGCCCTCGGCGGTGATCGGGATGCGACCCACGTCGTGGCGCAGCACGAGTCGCTCCAACTCGCGCAGCGTGCTATCGAGCGTCGCCGTGATCGCGGGTCGCGTCATGAAGCTCTCGACCTGCGCGTCGGTGATGCCGTGCCGCAACGCGTGGTCGAGGTCGCGACGCGAGATCACGCCGACCAGGTCGCCGAGCTCGCCAACCACCGGCATCCCGTTGTGAGCGTGGCGCGCGAGCGCCTGCCGCGCCTCGGCTAGCGTCGCGCTGGACGCGACCGTGGTGACGGGCGCGCTCATGACGTCGCGGGCGCGCAGCGGAGCGTCGATGAAGCGCGGGAGCGCCTCGAGCACCAGCGCCAGCGCCCGCTCGGGTTCGACGTCGCAGCGCGCGAAGGCCGCGCGTCGATGACCGCCGCCCTTGAGTGCGCTCTGCAGGGCACCGGCGACGTCCACGCGCGAGCCGGAGCGTGCGAACACCAGCGTGCGATCACTCATGCGCGCCGCGATCACCACCGCGTCCGCGCGGGTCTCGTCGAGCAACGCGTTGGCCAGCCCGCTCGCCGACGGCACGTAGTCGTGGCTGTGGAAGTGGGCGGTGACCACGCTGCGGCCGACCACCTCGTGGTTCACGGCCTCGGCCAGCAGCCGATCGCGCAACCCGCCGAGCTCGGGGGGCAGGGCCGCGCTGCGGAAGCGCCGGAGCACCTCCAGGTTCGCACCCTGGTGCAGCAGCCAGGCGGCCGCGCGGTGGTCGTCGGGCGTGGTGTGGTCGAAGGTGAGGTCGCCGGTGTCCTCGTGCAGCCCGAGGAGCGCCAGGCTGGCGAGGGCCGGTTGTAGCGTCACGCCAGCGGCCTCGAGCTGACGCACCAGCAGCGTGACGGTCGCGCCCACGGCGTCGCGCAGGCCACGGCTGCCCGGGACGGGATCGCTCGGTTCTGGGTGGTGGTCGAACACGGTGACCGGCACGCGCGTGAGGAGCGACTGGAAGCGCCCCAGGCGCGAGCGCTCCGCGGTGTCGACCACGATCAGCTCGCTCACCTCGGCGAGGTCGACGTCCTCGCCCGCCACCAGCGGCACCTGGTCGCGGTAGAGCTTCAGCAGCTCCCCGACGCTGCCGCGCAGCGTGCCGGGCAGCGCCACGACGCTGCCGGGGAACAGGACGGTGACGAGGGCGGCCGAGGCGACGGCGTCGAAGTCGGGCTGCTCGTGGGTGATGACCAGGCGCACGGGGCTCCCTAGCGGTACGTGACCGCGAGTGGTGCGCCGACGTGGTGCCTCACGATCAGGCTGACGTCGGCGTCGTCGGGCCCGGCGGGGAGGGGCGAACGGACCCAGGCGATGCCGCCATCGACGCGGTGGCGCCACCAGGTCCCCTCGAGCGCCAGCGGCGGCGCGCTGATCGGAAGGTGGAGGGCCACGGTCAACGCCGCATCTGCGATCACGGTGGCGGGCCCGCCACCGGCCCGCAACACCACGCGGCCGCTGACGCCTGGGTCGATCTGGAGGAGCAGGGCACCGGTGCCGAGCGTGAGGTCGGCGTCCAGGCGGCTGCCGCTGCCGACGCGCAGGTTGGCGCGGGCGCTGCCGAGCGCGACGTCGAGGTGCCCGCTGCGCGGCAGCGTCCCCTCGACCGTGCCGAGCGGCGCGCCGATCCGCAGGGTATCGACGGCGAGCTGGTCGAGAGAGAGCCGCACCGACTCGGCGCCCGGATCGACGTCGACGATCCACGCCGCGGCGCGCGACAGCGCGATCGTCAACGGCCCGGCGGGACCGTCCGGGTGCACGCGATACGCGGCGCCGTCCGGTCGACCGGCTTCCAGGCGGGCGGGGCCGGTGACGTCGACGATCGCCGCGTCGGTCCCCGCTGCGCCGAGCGTGACGCCGCCGGCCGGCGGCGGCGTCACGTACAGCCGCGCCAGCG
>SLSM01000326.1 GCA_007130445.1 Trueperaceae bacterium
CCCAATGCCAAGGCGGCGCCAAGAACCCCGCCATCATCCTCCCCGACGCCGACATGGACATGAGCACCCGCATCCTCGCCGACAGCGCCTTCGGCTGCGCCGGCCAACGCTGCCTCGCCACGTCCGTCGCCATCACCGTCGCCGACGCCAAGGACCCCTTCACCGAACGCATCCTCGACGACGCCCACAGCCGCCGCGTCGGCCACGGCCTCGACCAAGGCACCCAGATGGGCCCCGTCATCAGCGCCCACAGCAAGACCCGCATCGAAGCGCTCCTCGCCACCGGCCTCCAAGAAGGCGGCGAACTCCTCGCCGACGGCCGCCACAAGAGCGTCGACGGCTACGCCAACGGCCACTTCCTGCACCCCACCGTCATCACCGGCGCCGACCCGAAGGGCACCCTCGCCCGCACCGAGATCTTCGGCCCCGTGCTCACCATGCTCCACGCCGACACCCTCGAGCACGCCATCGCCCTCGCCAACGACCGCGCCTACGGCAACCAAGCCTGCCTCTTCACCAGCAGCGGCGCGGCCGCCCGCACCTTCCGCAACCAAGTCCAAGCCGGCAACGTCGGCATCAACCTCGGCGTCGCCGCCCCCATGGCCTTCTACCCCTTCAGTGGCTGGAACGACAGCTTCTTCGGCGACCTCCACGCCCAAAGCCGCCACGGCGTCGAGTTCTACACCAACACCAAAGTCGTCATCGAACGCTGGCCCACCACCTGGACCAGGCGCTTCTGACGCATCACGGCGTCGCCTGGCGGCGCCGCGCGCTCCAACGCCGCCAGGTGACCTCGACACCGACGCGCGTGAAGAGCGGGACGTCGACGCTGGTCATCAGCGCGACCTCCTGCGCCAGCGAGGTGTCCTCGTCGAGGAACGCCAGCACGCGCGCGGGCGGGTTGCGCTCCAGCAGCCGGCTGAAGAACGCGGCGCCGTCCTGCCGCCCGGTCGCGAGGGCACGCAGCAGCACGCCGTCCATCCAGTCGTGGCGCCGCCAGCGTGCGGGGAGGTGCGGCGTCCCGGTCCTCGCGAGCGCCTCGGCCAGGGCCTGCGCGTGGCGCACCACCCGTCGGAAGGTGTAGCCGGTGCTGGCCTTGGTCTGGCCACCTGCGGTACCGATCGTCACGACGCGATCGCCGTAGCGCGCCGGGAAGGGCCGGTCGGTCATCGGTATCACGCCAATCTCGACACGGCCGACCTCGAAGGCGTCGATCCCGCGCACATCAGCGAGGTAGGTGCGGAGTTCGGCTTCGTAGGCCTCCTGCGGCCAGACGCTCGGGGAGAAGACCGTGTACTCCACGAGCGCCTCACGCGGCGAGGTGGGCAGCACGTACACGAAGCAGGTGCCCCCCCTCTGCGGCACGCGGAAGTCCATGAAGGTCGCGACGCCGGGATGGAAGCGGTCGTCGGGCGTGGTGATGTCCCACCCCAGGAAGTGCTGCAGCAACAGGTGGTACCCGTCGACGCTCTCCATCGGGATGCGGGTGGCGTCGAAGGCCCAAGGCGCCTCGACGCGCTCGCCATCGATGATGGCGACGGCCCGCTCGCCCTCGCTGCGCACCTGCTGCACCTCGCCCACCCGGCGCTCGACCTGCGGCCGGCCCGCGAGCCATGCATCGGTGGCCGCGAAGAAGTCGCCGCCGCGGATCATCTTGTACGTGTAGGGCGCGATGTCGAGGCGCCGACCCGGCGCATCCGCCGACGGGCCGTGCACGTCGAGGGCGGGCCAGCGGTGCGCGACGAGGTGATCGAACGGTCCCGGCTCGATCTCCCAGAAGCACCACGTGCGATCGTCGCCGCGTCGCCGCTCGCGGTCGACGAGCAGCACCTGCGCGTCGCCCAGGCCGACGCGCGCGAGCGCGTCGAGCAACGCCAGCCCGGACGGACCCGCACCGGCCACGATGAGGTCGTACCGGGTGGCAGGCATCCGCGTCAGGGTACCGCGAGGGGCCGGCCCACCACCTGGACCAGGCACCGCTATGGCGCGGCGGCCACCGCCCCCGGGCGTCGGCCGATCACGGCGCGCACGCTCGCCCGCCAGTCCTTGAGCGCCTCGGGTCCCAGCGAGAAGTACGCGTCGGCGCGCCGTCCGATCACGTGCGTCGCCAGCGCGTTCGTACCCGACGAGCTCAGCATCCCCACGACGGGCACGGCGCGCAACAACCAGCGCGAGGTGACGCGCTCGCCCAACCGTCGCGCCGCCAACCGGCCCAACCGGTTGAGCGCCATGGTGCTCGTGCTGCTGACGCCTGCGACCAGCAGCGTCGCGTAGCGTGCGCGGTCGCCGGAGAGATCGGCCTCACGCAACACGGCGATGTCGAGCACCATCCGTGCCTGCAGCCGCAAGGTGGCGCCGACGTCCGCGGCGGTACCGAGCGTCAGCGCCGTCAGCGTGCCGATGCCGGGGACGAGTGCCGATCCCGCGCTGGCCGCCCCGACGACCGCGGTCGCACGGGTGGTCCGTGCGATCACGTCGCGCACCAGTGCATCGGTGCTGCGACCTGCGTCGGCCTCACGCAGCGCCCGCACGCGCTCGATCGCGGCGTCGACGTCGGCCTGGCTGGGGCCGCGCAGCAACGCCTCGACGGCGCCGTTCACCCACGCGTTCCGGTTGTCGAGCGTCGTACGTTGCGACATCGCGAGCCTCCCACAGGCAGGGTACCGCCGCGTGGGCCGGGTCGGCCCCCGCTCTGCCACATGCCGACGCCAGCGCGTAGCGGCGCCCGGCGACGCAGCCGACCCGGTACGATCCGGGCATGACACACCACCCCGGCGGCCGCGCTCTCGCCGTGTCCGCCTTGCTGTTCGCGCTCCTGCTCTCGGCCACCGCGTGGGCCGAGACCCTCAGGGTCGCGGTCACCAGCGACGTCATCGACTGGCACCCCGGCCGTACCCGCAGCGCCGCCGACAGCGTGCTGCTCGACAACGTCTACGAGCGGTTGGTGGCCCTCGACGCCAGCGGCGCGCCGGTGCCCGAACTGGCGTCGTCGTGGCAGGCGCTCGGACCCGAGGTGTGGGAGTTTCGCCTGCGCGAGAGCGTCCGCTTCACGAACGGCGAGGCGTTCGACGCCACCGTGGCCCAGCGCAACCTGTTGACGCAGCGCGACGACTTCCGCGCGGCCTCACGGACCTGGCTCCGCTCGATCACCGACGTCGAGGTGACCGATGCGCTGACGGTGCGCATCCACACGGCCGGACACGTACCGGAGCTCCCCGTCGCCCTGGCGTGGTCGGGGCGGATGGCGCCACTGGGGCACGGGTTCGACGCCGACGGGTACGCCGCGAGGCTGCTCCTCGAGCCGGTCGGCACCGGCCCGTATCGACTGGCCGCCTGGGAACGCGGGCGCTCGCTGCTGCTGGAGCGCAGCGACGACTGGTGGGGCGAGGCGCCGGACGCACACCGCGTCGAGGTGCGGGTCGTCCCGGACGCGAGCGAGCGCGCGGCAGCGCTCCTCGCAGGCGACGTCGACATGATCGACGACCCCGACCCCAGCGACCTCGAACGCCTCGCCGCAGCACCCGGAACGCGCGTCGAGAGCGTGCCCGGCCAACGGCTCGTCTACCTGTTCCTCGACTCCTTCCGCGCCCACGGCGGCGCTGCCCCGGAGGGCTCCCCGGGTGTCACGGTAGGCGCCCTGAACCCGCTGCTCGACGCCCGCGTGCGCCGAGCCCTGTCGCTCGCGATCGACCGCACCGCGCTCGCAACGCGTGTGCACCACGGCACGGTCACGCCGACCGACCTGCCCGCCCTGCCCGTCGCAACGGCCGGCGCCGCGCCCGCGGGCACGGTGGCGCACGATCCGCACCAGGCACGGGCGCTGCTCGCCGAAGCGGGTTTCCCGGAGGGGTTCACGCTCTCCATCGTCGTGCTCGAGGGCCAGGCACCGCAAGCGATCGCCACCCTCGAGGCGATCGCCGCCGATTGGCAGGCGGTCGGCGTCGTGCTCGCGATCGACGCCCCCGATCCGCTCGACGCCGCGCGGCGCTACAGCCAACTCGACGCCAGCGCGGGCATGCTGAGTTGGGGCGGGCTGAGCGCACGTGTGACCGCCTGGCGCGGCATGTTCGGCTCCGACCCGAGCGCCGGCACGTACGGTGGTCAGAACGTCGGACGCTACGCGGGGCCGGAGATCAACGCTCTGCTGACGGTGATCGCATCAGACCTCGACGCCGGACGCCGCGACGACGCGTCGCAGGCGCTCCTGGCGGCGTTCACGCGCGAGACCCCGGTGGTCCCGCTCTTCGTGGTCGACACGGTCCGTGCGCTCGACGAGCGCTGGACCATCGTCGCGACCGGCCTGGAACTCGTCCCGTTCCGCGACCTGCGCCTGCGGCGTTGACGCCGCACGCGGCGCACGGCGCTCAGCGTGCGATCGCCACCCTGTCCCGACCGGCCCGCTTGGCGCCGTCGAGCGCCTCGCCGGCCAGACGCAGGAGCGTCTCCACCGAGTCGACGCCGCTGTGCGGAAAGGCGGCACCACCGATGCTGAGCGTGACGCGGACGTCGCGTGTCCCGTCGACCAGGGTCGCGTTCGCGACCAACGCACGCACGCGCTCGCCGACCAACGACAGCTCGGCAGCACCTGCCCCGGGCAGGACGACCAGGAACTCCTCGCCGCCGTAACGCGCCAGCACGTCGCCGTCGCGCAGTGCCGCGCGGGTGACCAGCGCCACCGTTCGGAGCACCCGATCGCCGACGAGGTGACCGAACGTATCGTTGACGGATCTCAGGTGATCGACATCGAGCATGAGCACGCCGAGGGCCGACGCCCCGCGCACGGAGCGGCCGAACTCCTCGCTGAGCCGCTCCAGGCCGAAGCGACGGTTGAGCATGCCCGTGAGCGCGTCGACCGCGGCGAGGCGCTGCAGGCGCTCATGGGCGAGCGTGGCGTGTAGCGCGAGGGCCAGGCTCGGCCCGAACAGCTCGATGCGCGAGCGCTGCACGTCGTCGAACCCCGCGCTGCTCGCCAGCACGATCACACCGAGTTGGACGCCCCCGTCCGTGATCGGCTCGATCGTCACCGAGCGCGGCCGGCGCGCCGCATCGGCGCCCTCGACGAGGATCTCGCCAGGCGACTCGAGCTCGAAACGCTCGCCACTGCGGGCGACGCCGACGACCGGATCGCTCACGATCAGCGATGCAGGGTCCACGAACCCACGAGCCGCAGCGAGCACGAGCTCGCCGGCCGACTCGTACAGGATCATGCCGGCGGTCGCTCCGGCGTATCGAGCGTAGTGCATCAAGGCCGCGGCGGCCATGGCGTCGAGGTCCCCTCGCGTCGCCAGCGTCGCGGTGAACGACGTGTATGCACGCTGCGAGTTCGCCGCGACCGCGAGGGCCTCCAGCACACCGTTGAACGCCCGCGCACCATCACCGAACGCGTCGTCCGTGTCGACCGCGAGTGCGTGCGTCTCGATGGCGTCGCCGTCGGACGTGCCCGCCACGACGCCGGGGACGACGCGCTCGCGGACACGGTGCATGTCGGCCGTGAGCCGCCGCAGCCGTCCGCCCACCAGCGTGCGCGCCAGCACGACGTTGCACGCACCGACCAGCGCGCCCGCCACGAGACACGCCACGACGAACCTCGGCGACAACGCCGTCTCGCTCGGCACGCCGAGCGAGACGGCCAGGAGCGGGAACAGCGCCCCGACCGCGACGCCGAAGCCACCCATCCAGATGGCGAGGTCGAGGAACACGTTCGATGTGCGTCGCATCGTGCCCCGGAGCATAGCGCGGAGCGCGAGGCCAGCGTCGCATCGACGAGTCATGGACCGCCGGTCGTGGCCATGGGAGCGAGGGTGGGTCGACGGCCGCCAGGAACGGCTACCAGGGTTCGACCAGCACTCTGCACGCGGACGTGTTCCAGTGGCGGTGAGCGAACACGCTCGCCGTCGCCGACACGATTGCGCGGTACCGCGCGAGATCATCGGCATCTGGGTGGTCGCCGATGAGGGTTCGGAGCGCCTCGGCCATGACCACCACGCTCTCGGCGAAGCCAGCCTCGTCGCCCGGCACGAGCCCGCAGCGCTGGCGCTGGAAGAGCCAGTCGTGCACGACGTAGGCAGGCGCGAACCCCCATCGCGAGAGGCCGTCGATGCCGCGCGCCACGCTCGGTATGCTCCCACCGTCGGTGACCATCCGACCGGGTTCGATCACCTCGCCGCTCGGGCGTATGAACCGGAACGGCCGCTGCGGGTCCGGTTCGTAGGCGAACAGGTCCGGTGCTATCCAACGCAGCCGCAGGTCGCCCTCGAAGCGTCCGGGGGACGTGTCTTCGAAGGCGTACGGGACGCAACCGACGAGCACGATGAGCCACGACGAGAGGAGCCATCGACGCATGCCTCCCAGCCTACGCCTCGGGCCGTGGGCCCTCAGGCGAGCGCCCGAGCCAGGTCGTCACCGTCGGCGCTCCACCCGTCGATCGGTTCCACCACCAGGCGCACGAGCGTCCAGTCGCGCACGCGTTCCGCGTCGAGGCCGGCGAGGTCGGCGAGGCGTGCGACCGTGTCGTGCGGGGCGGCACGCAGCCGTTCGAGGCCGTTGAGCAGGTGCTGTGTGGCGTCATAGGCGGGGTCACCGACGAACGGCTTGGGGTCGATGACCAGCCAGGGCTCGCGCCGCGCGGCGAGGACGTTGCCCGCGTGCAGATCGGTGGCGAGCATGACGTGGCGGGTCGTCGTGCGCAGGAGCTCGTCCATGCGCGTGAGGCCCTCGAGCACCAGACCCGCGTCGCTCCACCGCGCCTCCTTGCCGCGCGTCGCGGCCGACCATCGGGCCAGCATCGCCGACAACGGGCGCAGGCCATGCGCGGGAGGCGGTTCGCGGTGGAGCCGCCGCAACATGGCACCCACCACGGCATCCTGATCGCGCTCCGGCTGCGAGCGCAGCGCGGTGCCAGGCTCACACCGTTCGAGCAGCATGGCACCGGAGCGATCGTCGACGTCGATCAACCGCACGGTGGGATCACCAGCCCACAGCGCCAGGCCATGCGCCTCGTCGGCCGCCTCGTCGTGCGGCATACCGAGCTTGAGCACCACGCGCTCGCCGCCACGCCGAACGGCCGGTGCGACCCAGGCCGCGCCGACCTCCGGGCCGTCGAAGGGGTCACCGAGTTCGAGCCCCCACCGGGCACACGCCGTGTCGAGGGCCGCCTCGAGACCGGCCAGCCAGCGCTCCCGCTCGGGAACGCCACGGCAGTTCGTGACCAGCAGGTCGGGCACGACCCTCATCGAGGCAGCCCGATGCGGCGAGGGTCGGCCGTCCGACGTCATGCAGCGAGCCTACCGCCGTGTCGCAACCGGGTCCAGGGCGGCGTCGCGCCGCACCGTGGGTGCCAACGCCAGCGCGACGATCACGCCCCACGCCGCGAGCGGTCGGACCGCGAACCGAGACGTCGTCATGCCACCCTCCCGCAGCGCGCCACGCCCACCGACCCACCGTCGCAGGACGGCGCCGTAGCGTGTCGGGACCATCATGTGGCTCGGGCCGCGGGCAGCGTGTCCCGCGCCACGACCTGGTCGCGGCAACGGCTCCTCCCGACCGGACGCTTCAGCGACGGTCCGGGACGAACGGCGTCTGATCGTAGTTGGTCAGCTCGACGAAGCCGACGCCAGGCCGCGAGCCACGGACCTCGACCGCGCCCTCCCAGTACACGATGCGCGTCGTGGTGCGAGTGTCCATCTCCTGCTCCGGGAAGAACGGCGCGACGTGCACGTCGACGTCGAGCGCCGGGACGACGACGCGCCACGCCACCGGGTAGACGGCACCGGTCGCCGGGCTCGACCACGTCTCGCCGGTCGGCACGACCTCGAA
>SLSM01000221.1 GCA_007130445.1 Trueperaceae bacterium
CCTCGCCGGGGCATACCGCTGCCGCCAGCCATCGCGGAGCGGTCCGAACTCGTCCGCCACGATCGCCCGAAGGGAGTGTCGTGAACATCGTCGTGTTCCTGCGAAGGCGGCTCGTGCAGACCGTGCCGGTCCTGAGCGGGATCGTCCTCGTGGTGTTCCTCGTGGTGCGCCTGATCCCTGGGGATCCCGCGCGGATCATGCTCGGCATGCGTGCCACCGAGGAGCGCCTCGCCGCGCTGCGCGCCGAGCTCGGGCTCGACCTCCCGATCTGGCATCAGTTCGGTCGCTTCCTCGTCAACGTCTTACAGGGCGATCTGGGGACGTCGCTGTTCTACCGGCGCGACGTGATGTCGGTCGTGTTCGAGCGCCTGCCCGTGACCATCTCGCTCGTCGGGCTCTCCGTGCTGCTGTCCGTGCTCATCTGCGTGCCGCTGGCGATCGCCGCCGCTACCCGGCAGGGAACGTGGGTCGATCAGGTGGTTCGAGCGCTCTCGACCCTCACCCTCTCGATCCCCGGCTTCTGGCTCGGTCTGAACCTGCTCATCGTGTTCGCGGTCGTGTATCCCATCTTCCCGATCGCCGGTTTCGGGAGCGGCTTCGTCGACCACCTCTGGCACCTGACGCTTCCCGCCATCACCATCACGTTCTCGCTCGCACCGATCCTGTTGCGGACGCTTCGCGCCTCGCTGATCGAGATCATGCACGCCCCGCACGTCGAGTTCGCCCGCACGAAAGGGCTCTCGCAGCGCACCTTGATCAGGCGCCACGTCCTGCGCAACGGGATGATGGCGACCGTGACGATCCTCGGGGTGAACATCGGCTGGCTCATGGGCGGCTCGGTCGTGATCGAGAACGTCTTCAGCCTCCCTGGCATCGGTGCGCTCATCGTCTCGTCGATCGGCGCGCGCGATTACCCGATGATCCAGGGCATCGCGCTGATCTTCGGACTCCTCGTCATCGTCGTCAACCTCCTCACCGACCTCCTCTACGCTGCGCTCGACCCGAGGGTGACCTATGGCTGACGCCGTCCTCCCCCCAGTCAAGCCCGTGTTGGCGCCTCCGCGGCGTCGGGTCCGCTGGCGCCAGCACACGAACATGCTCGTCGGTGGCGGCATCCTCGTCGCCATCCTCCTCGCCAGCATCTTCGCCGACCACCTCACGCCCTACGGCCCGCTCGAGCAGAACCTCCGCAACACCCTGCAGCCGCCCTCGTGGGCTCACCCGTTCGGCACCGACAACTTCGGGCGCGACATCTTCACGCGTGTGTTGCACGCTGCCAAGCTCGACTTGATGATCTGCTTCCTGTGCGTGTTCTTCCCGTGGGTCCTCGGCACCGCCCTCGGCGCCGTCGCCGGCTACTTCGGCGGCCTCGTCGAGACGATCGTCATGCGGATCGTCGACACCTTCAGTGCCTTCCCGTTCCTGGTGATGGCGATCGGCATCATCGCCATCCTGGGCCCCGGCATCACGAGCATGTACATCGCCCTCACGCTGGCCGGCTGGAGCATGTACGCCCGCATCGTGCGGGCCGAGGTCCTGGTGGTGCGGCAGTCGGAGTACGTGCTCGCGGCCCGCGCCCTCGGCTACGGGCACGTACGCATCATGTTCGGCCACATCCTGCCGAACGTCATCACGCCGACCATCATCTTCGCCATGACCGACATCGTGCTGGTCATCCTCTCCACCGTGTCGCTCTCGTTCCTCGGCCTCGGCGTGCAACCGCCGACCGCCGAGTGGGGGATCATCCTCAACGAGGCGAAGGGCTTCCTGCTGATCGCTTGGTGGATGGTCACCCTCCCCGGCATCGTGATCGTGATCGTCGGACTCGCGCTCAGCCTCTTCGGCGACGGCGTCGCCCAGTGGCTTCGGGAGCGTGCCTGAGATGGCGACCGTCCTGGGTACGGCGGCGGGAACGGTGGGTACCTCCGCCGCTCCGCCGATCCTCGACGTCCGCAGCCTGACGACGACGATCCCGACCGCGCGCGGGACGCTCACGGTCGTCGACGACGTGAGCTTCGCCGTCGCCCAGGGCGAGTGTTTCGGTCTCGTCGGGGAGAGCGGCTCCGGGAAGAGCATGACGCTGCGCTCCATCCTGGGTCTCATCCCTCCGCCTGGCCGCGTCGCGTCGGGCGAGGTGCGTCACGCGGGTCGCGACTTGGTCAGGCTGTCCCAGCGCGAGCTCAACAGGATCCGTGGTCGCGAGATCGCGATGATCGTGCAGGACGCCGTCTCGGCCCTCAACCCCGTCTATCGGATCGGCCGACAGATCGGCGAACCCATGCTCGAGCACCGGATCGTGAAGGGTGCCCGCTCCGCACGGGCGCGTGCGGTCGCGCTCATGGCGAAGGTCGGCATCCCCGCCCCCGAGAAGCGTGTCGACGACTTCCCGCACCAGTTCTCCGGCGGCATGTGCCAGCGTGTCGTGATCGCCACGGCGCTCGCGTGCGATCCAGGCCTCCTCCTCGCGGACGAGCCGACGACGGCGCTCGACGTCACCATCCAAGACCAGATCCTGAAGCTCCTCGTCGCTCTGCAACGCGATCTCGGCCTCAGCCTGCTGCTCGTGACGCACGACATGGGTGTCGTGGCGCAGACGTGCCAGCGCGTGGCCGTCATGTACGCGGGTCAGATCGTGGAGCTCGTGCGCACGGACGCGCTCTTCCGCCAGCCTCGACACCCGTACACCGCGGGCCTCCTGAACTGCGTGCCACGCCTCGACGGCCCGGCCGTCCGCCTGAAGCCGATCCCAGGCGCGCCCCCCGACCTCGCGGCGCCGCCCTCCGGCTGCCGCTTCCACCCGCGCTGCCCGCTCGCCACCGAGGCCTGCCGTTCGCAGCGCCCGGAGCTGGTCGAGGTCGCTCCCGGCCACTTCAGCCGTTGCATCCGGCACCATGAGATGCCCCCCGACCTGTGGAAGCGCCTCGATGCCTGAGCCGCTGCTGCAGGTCACCGGACTGTCGAAACACTTCGGAGGTCACCGAGGCCTCGTCGCTCGCCTCGGCGGTGTGCCCGCGCCCAGGCTCGTCGCCGTCGACGACGTGTCCTTCTCGATCGCGAGGGGCGAGATCTTCAGTCTCGTCGGCGAGTCCGGTTCGGGGAAGACGACGCTCGGCCGCACCATCCTGCGGCTGGTGGAGCCGACGTCGGGGCACATCGTGTTCGACGGCACCGACATCACCACCCTGCGTCCCGCGCAGCTGCGCAAGGCGAGGCGCCAGATCCAGATGATCTTCCAAGACCCCGTCTCCTCGCTCAACCCGCGCCTCACGGTGCGGCAGATGCTCGGCGAGGTGCTGCGTGTGCACGCCGTCCGCCCAGCGAGCCAGGTGCAAGCCCGCATCGCTGAGCTGCTCGCGCTCGTCGGGCTGCCGGCCGACAGCATCGATCGGACGCCAAAGCACTTCTCCGGCGGCCAGCGCCAGCGCATCGGGATCGCACGCGCCCTCGCGGTGGAGCCACGGTTCATCGTGGCCGACGAGCCCGTCTCGGCGGTCGACGTCTCGGTGCAGTCGCAGATCATGAACCTCTTGCTCGACCTGCGCGAGCGGCTCGGGCTCACCCTGCTGTTCATCGCCCACGACCTGTCGGTGGTGCGTTACTTGAGCGATCGCGTGGGCGTCATGTACCTCGGGCGGATCGTCGAGGTGGGGAGTCGCGACCAGCTCTTCAGCGCGCCACGTCATCCCTACACGAGGGCGCTCCTCAGCGCTGCACCGAGGCCCGACCCCAACCACCGAGCCACGATCGCTGCGATCACGGGTGAACCTCCGTCGCCGTTGAACCCGCCCTCCGGGTGCCATTTCCACACTCGCTGTCCGCTCGCCACCGATCTGTGCCGCAGCGTCGCGCCCCTCCCGGAGCTCGTCGCGCCGGGGCACGAGGTCCGCTGCCACCATCACGACCACGCGGCCGTCACGGCCTGACGTCGGAGGAATGCCCATGGCGCACGACCCTTACTACGAACTCGTCCCCGAGCCCCTGGAACCGCCGTTCGACCGCGCGAAGACGGCGCTGCTCATCGTCGACCTGCAGTACCTCGACGCCCATCCCGGTGGATGGATGGGAAGGCTCTGTCGCGAGCAAGGGCGACCGGACCTGCTCGACGAACGCTGGGCGTTCGTCGACGCGATCCTCCCCAACGTCAGGCGCCTGCAGGACGCCTGTCGCGCGGGCGGCGTCGAGCTGATCCACATCCGGGTCAAGTACCTCACGGCCGACGGACGCGATGGCCAACGGTCCCTGTCGCTGGGTGACGGCTCCGTGGCGATCGACGCGCACGACGACGACTTCCTGGAGCTCGTGGCGCCGCAGGGTGACGAGCTCGTCATCGACAAGACGAGCGCCGGTACGTTCAACTCGACGTCGATCGACCAGATCCTGCGCAACATGCGCATCGATCGGCTGTGGATGACGGGAATCGTGACCGAGGGCTGTGTCGAGCTCACGGCGCGTGACGCCGCCGACCGGGGCTACTACGTGACGCTGGTCACCGACGCGCTTGCGTCGTCGACGAAGGCGGCACATGACGACGCGCTGCAGCGGATGACCGATGGAGGGCTCATCAAGGCTCGGACGGTCGACGAGTTGTGCGGTCTGCTCGAGCAAGCGGCACCGGAGGTGGCTGTGGCGTAGCGACCATCTGGTCGACGTTCGACACTCTGACCTGATCCGATCACCCGCCCAAGGGCCTCGAGCGGTCACGAACGGGTGCGTTCATGGCACTCGCACGATGGCGGGCGGCACGATCGCCCACGACACGCTGCGCCGACGTTTCGCCTTCGTCGACGCCGGTTGCGAATACCGTACCCGCGCCGATGCGACGTCCATACCGGTGGCGCAGCGGAACGGCATTGTCCGGCCATGTGGCGATGTGAACATGTGATATCGAAGCGCGTGTCGAGGACGCCGGCAGGCTCACGACGAGCGTTCCTACGATGCCCGTGTGCGCACCGAGCGTGCTCGGACGGTGGACCGCGTCGTCGCACCGCCCGTACCGCCCTCGCTCCGCTGGGATGAGATCGGGGCGCGGTCGTGTCGCTGAGACGCTTCCTCGAGCAGGCAGGAGTCACGCCATGACGTACATGGGCTTATGGCGCGACGGTCGCGTTCGATGCGGACGCCGATGTCTTCCATGGCGAGGTGATCGGTCTGCGAGACGTGATCACGTTCCAGGCGACCTCGGTCGAGGGCCTCGAGGAGGCCTTCCGTGAGTCCGTCTACGACTACCTCGCCTGGTGCACGGAGCTCGGTCAGGAGCCGGAGCGGGCGTACGCCGGCCGCTTCCTGGTGCGCATGGCGCCCGATCTGCACAGGGATCTCGCGGTCGCGGCGGAGCGCGCGGATGTGAGCATCAACGCGGTCGTGGTCGGGTGCTTGGAGCGTGAGATCGGCGCGGGCCGGGAGCATGGTGCGCTTGGCGTGCCGGAGGCGGTGTAACGGCGTCGAGCATCCTGGGTTGGCGCAGGAGACGACGTTCGCCCGCACGTGCCAGCGCCTGTCGACGGCACCGAGCGCGGGTGTGCTCATGTCGAGTGGCACGGTGGAACGCTCCTCGCCTCAGCCGTCCCTCCACGACACCACCGTGAGCCCTGCCACCTGCGCGAACGCGGCTCGATCGTCGGCGCCGAGACCGAGGCCGTGCGTGAGGGCGATCGACGCGATCGTCAGGTCGTTGGCGCCGATCCGTCGTGCAGCTGGCCCGCTGGTGGGCGCGGAGGTGGGCGTAGGCGTCGGTGCAGGCATCATCGAAGGGCAGCGATTGGAACGGTTCGCAGAAGGCGTCGACCAGGGCGACCGCGCGTGCCGGCTCGGAAGCGAGGCGAGCGCCGTACGCCAGCTCGGCCTTGACGACCGTGCACAAGAACAGCCCGGCGCGGCCGTGATCCGTGAGGCGGGCGACCACGTCGGCGCGACCGCACAGGACGTCGATGCAGACGTTGGCGTCCAGCAGCAGCATCTACAGTGAGCGCCGCTCGTCCGGGGGCGGGTCGTCGACGGTCGGCCACGGGTCGGTCCACGCGTCCGTCACGCGCTCCAGCCACCCCTCGGGCCACGCGCGTCGCGCGTCGCGCGTGACGATCTCGGCGAGCAGCTTGGAGACGCTCACACCACGCTCGCGCGCGCGAGCGCGCAGCGCGGCCGCGACGTCGTCCGACACGTACAGGTGCAGTTGCGGCACGGCGCGTTCTCCTCCGTGCACATATAGCGCATTGTCGACCGTGGCGGCATCCTCGCCTCGGCGCGTCCGGCGTGTCAGCGCTCGCTGGTGGTTGGTACGGACACGGGACGGACGTCGAGCCCGTCGATGCCCACGAAGTCGTCGGGGTTGGCGGTGTAGAGGGGCAGGTCGTTCGCGGTCGCGATGGCGGCGACCATCGCGCCGTCGCTCCGCGCCTTCACGGTTCGACGCGAGGTGCGCAGCGACGACGCCACGCGGCCGAACGCGCGCGCGGCCCGGCCGTCGAAGGGGAGCGGGTCGAAGTCGGCTTCCGCCTGCTGGAGGACGGCCCGGCGGGCGGCGCGTTCCGCGTCGGTGCGGGCGACGAGCGGGCCGACTGAGAGTTCGGCGAGGGTGACGCTGGAGATGAGCGGCACCGCGGGGAGGACGGCCGGGTCGCGAAGACGGCTCAACAGGATGACGACGCTGGTGTCGAGGAGCCCGGCGCGCGTCACCACCTTGCGCTCGCCGGCGTGGGTGGCATCATGCTGCATATCCCCCTCGGTGCTTCGGGACCGAGGCGCGACGCCCCGCAAGGGGCGTCTGCTTTCGGTCTTGACGTATCGTGCCCCATGCGCACGCGGGTCTACGTCGACGCGTTCAACCTGTTCTACGGCGCGCTCCGCGGAACACCGTACACGTGGCTCGACCTCGATACCCTGTGCCGGAAGCTCCTTCAGCAGGCGAACCAGATCGACCACATCCACGACTGCACCGCCCAGGTCGCGGCCAGAGCCGGTGACCAAGGGCAACCACAGCGACAACAGCTGTATCTCCGAGCGTTGCGCACCATCCCACACCTCACCATCACGCTTGGCCATTTCCTGTCCACCGACGTGAGGATGCCGCCCGTCACGCCCACGGGCGCGATCGGTGCGACCGTGTTGGTGCGGAAGACCGAGCAGAAGGGTTCGGACGTCAACCTTGCGACGCTGCTGCTGAAGGTGGGTTTCCAGGGTCTCTACGACGTCGCGGTGGTGATCAGCAACGACACGGACCTGGTGCTGCCGATCGCAATAGTCGAGGCCGACCTCGGGAAGTCGGTCGGTGTGCTCAGGGCGCACCGGAAGCCGAACTTCCGTTTGCGGCAGTGCGCCAGCTTCTACAAGCCGATCCGGGCCGGTGTCCTCGGGGCCAGCCAGTTCGCGATTGCGCTGAGCGATCAGCAGGGCAGCTTCACCAAGCCACCCAGCTGGTGATCAAGATCAGCGAACCGGTTCCTCGTACGGATCGTTGGGGGCGATGTGGCGCGTGCGCAACCGAGACGTCGCACGTGCCCATGCGCGGCGCGTGCTGACGGATGAAGCAGTCGATGTGCCGCGGCTGCGCGCGTCGGGCGCTGGGAACGCTTCGAGAACGCTCGCCCTCCTAGGTTGGAGCGTAGAAGGAGGATCCGTCGGCAGTCGGAAAGCGCGCGGAACCAGGAGGGCGCATGAAGAGAACCCTGATGGTCTACTTCAGCCAGGCCGGCTCGACGCGCAAGGTGGCGCAGAGTGTCGCGGCCGGCCTTCGCGGCGCCGGCCACGAGGTCGACCTGCACGACCTGACCACCGGTCCGCCCCCGAGCCCGA